>CAMWRR010000157.1 GCA_947176715.1 uncultured Rikenellaceae bacterium
TCTATATGCAGCTCGTTGCACTTGGCGCGTATCTCCTCCTCGCTCTTGCCCGTTATGTCGAAGCCGGTCTTGTCGAGGATGGCGTCGCGCATGGTAAGACGACGGAACGGACGGGCGAAACTGATGTCATGGCCGCTTATCTTTACGTCGGTGGTGCCGTGGAGCGAGAGCGCCACCTTCTCCACCATACGTTCGGTGAAGTCCATCATCCAGAGATAGTCCTTGTAGGCCACGTATATCTCCATCACCGTGAACTCCGGATTGTGCGTACGGTCCATGCCCTCGTTGCGGAAATCCTTCGAGAACTCGTAGACACCGTCGAAACCGCCGACAATCAGACGTTTGAGATACAGCTCGTTGGCTATGCGCAGATAGAGGTCGGTATCGAGTGTGTTATGATGCGTGATGAAGGGACGGGCAGCCGCACCGCCGGGGATGGGCTGAAGCACAGGGGTCTCAACCTCGGTGTAACCGTACGAGTTGAAGAACTCGCGCATGGTGTTGACGATTTTGGTGCGGGCCAGAAATACCTCTTTGACACCGGGATTGACGATAAGGTCGACATAACGCTGGCGATAGCGCTGTTCCGGGTCGGCGAACGCGTCGAACACCTGACCGTCTTTCTCCTTGACCACCGGCAGGGGACGTATCGACTTGCTGAGCACGGTAAGCTCCTTGCAGTGTACCGACAGCTCGCCCGTCTTGGTGATGAACGCATAACCGCGTACGCCTACGAAATCGCCTATGTCGAGCAACTTCTTGAAGACGGTGTTGTACATCGTGGTATCCTCACCGGAGCATATATCGTCGCGACGCACATATACCTGTATTCTGCCGAACGCGTCCTGC
Source organism: uncultured Rikenellaceae bacterium (assembly GCA_947176715.1). Classification (GTDB taxonomy): domain Bacteria; phylum Bacteroidota; class Bacteroidia; order Bacteroidales; family Rikenellaceae; genus CASDZP01. The sequence continues at coordinate 850 of CAMWRR010000157.1, forward strand.
AACTCCATGAACGAGGCGCTACCCATGATGCGGCGGCTCATGATGCGACCGGCTATGGCCACATCCTGAAAATTGTTCTTCTCGGGGTCGTAGCCCGACAATATATCGTTACTATGCGCCGTTACTTCGTATTTGGCTGCGGGATAAGGCTCTATGCCCAGTTTGCGTAACTCGGAAAGGGAGTTGCGACGGATTTGTTCCTGTTCCGAAAGCTCAAGTGTGCTCATACTTCTCTTATTATAACGGTTGCAAAATTAGCAATTTTAATCGGAAAACCGACAGAATATACAAATTCGGGAGACACTCCGCCCTTTGAGGTGACCTCACATACCGCCCACATGACGTGCCTCAAACCGATCCAATCGGCGACACCGGATATCACGCACTCCAAAAGGGGCTGTGCCCCCTCGTTTTGGCTACTTTGTCGAGTGACAAAGTAGCTCCCCCGGAAGGGCCGCCGGAGGCACGAACGAAACATCTGGCAGAGAGCCTCCTACGAAAGCCGGTTATCGACGAGGATTATGTCGAGAGACATATCGGGGTCAGCTGACCCCGATATGTCTCTCGACATAATCCTCGTCGATAACCAGCTTTCCGCCGAGGGCTTCGCCGTCGAACATGGCGTCGACCATTACGGACTCGCATATAGAGCGCAATCCGCGTGCACCCGATTTGTCGGTAATGGCTTTCCTGACAATGTAGTCGAGCGCGCCGTCGGTGAACTCGAGGGTTATGCCGTCCATGCCGAAAAGGTACTGGTATTGCTTGATGATGGCGTTGCGGGGCTCGGTGAGTATGCGTCTCAGAGCCGCGGCGTCGAGCGGTTCGAGATAGGTTAGCACCGGCAGACGTCCCACCAGCTCGGGTATCAGCCCGAACGAGCGTATGTCCTGCGGCGACACGTACTGCAACAGATTGTCCTTGTCTACCCCCGACCGGCGCGATGCGGTGCCGTAGCCCACGGCGCGGGTGTTGAGACGCGAGGCTATGCGACGCTCTATGCCGTCGAACGCCCCGCCGCAGATGAAGAGTATGTTGCGGGTGTCTACCTGTATGAACTTCTGTTCAGGGTGTTTGCGGCCACCCTCGGGCGGCACGTTGACCACGGTACCCTCGAGTATCTTGAGCAGCGCCTGTTGCACCCCTTCACCGGAGACGTCGCGCGTAATGGAGGTGTTCTCGCCCTTGCGCGCTATCTTGTCTATCTCGTCTATGAATATGATGCCGTATTCGGCCCGGGCCACGTCGTAATCGGCGGCCTGCAACAGACGGGTGAGTATGTTCTCCACATCCTCGCCCACGTAGCCTGCCTGCGTGAGCACGGTGGCGTCCACTATGGTGAACGGCACGTTGAGAAGACGCGCTATGGTACGGGCCAACAGCGTCTTACCAGTGCCGGTCTGGCCTACCAGAAGCACGTTGCTCTTGTCCAGCTCCACCTCCACGCTACGGTCGGAGGAGAGGTGCAGGAGGCGTTTGTAGTGGTTGTACACCGCCACCGACAGATACTTCTTGGCCGAATCCTGACCTATGACATAGTCGTCGAGGATGGCCTTTATCTGTGCGGGTTTGAGCAGATCTTTCTCGGTGATATTGAAACTGTTGCGCTTACGATTGGCTATCTCCTCGGCAATGATGCCGTGGCCGTGCTCTATGCACTCGGAGCATATTGTGGCACCGCCCTCGCCCTGAAACAATATACCGTCGGGCTTTATGGCCTCGCCGCAGAACGAGCACCTACGATCGTTACGGTTCTTTCCGTCAGCCATATAGTTATTCGTTTTTGGTTACACGTTTGCTCAGAACCTCGTCGATAAGCCCGTATTCTACGGCCTCCTTGGAGGTGAGCCAATAATCGCGGTCGGCATCGGCGGCTATCTTCTTGACCGGGGTGCCGCTGTGGTGCGAGAGTATCTCGTATAGCTCCTTTTTGGTCTGCGCTATCTGACGGGCCGTTATCTCTATGTCGGAGGCCTGACCCTCGACACCGCCCAACGGCTGGTGTATCATCACGCGCGAGTGGGGCAGGGCGTAACGCTTGCCGGCGGCTCCGGCCGTCAGCAACACCGCGCCCATGGAGGCCGCCATGCCGGTACAGATGGTAGCCACGTCGCAACTGACCAGCTGCATGGTGTCGTATATGCCTAACCCCGCCGATACCGAACCGCCCGGCGAGTTGATGTATATCTGTATGTCGCTCTCCGGGTCGTTCGACTCGAGAAAGAGCAACTGGGCCTGTATTATGTTGGCGGCATCGTCGTAGATGGGACAGCCCAAGAATATGATGCGGTCCATCATAAGACGCGAGAAGACGTCCATCTGCGCTATGTTGAGCTGACGCTCCTCTATGATGGTGGGCGAGATATAGTCGTTAGTTATCGACTGGTAGCGGTGCATCGAAAGGCTGCTTATACCTTTCGAGAGGGCGTATCGCTGAAATTCTTTTTTCATCGTAAAACGTTATATATTCGACAGCTCCCCGCAATTCAGTGACGGAGAACCGCTGCAGACGACGCATGCACGTGCCGCAGAGTGCAAAGATAGGTGTTTTTCGGGTGTCCGGCAAGTGGAGGGCGTATCGCTGCGGATAAAAATACCTTGTCTATTTCAGCAAATAAGCTGATACGTAACAAGGCTGTTGAAATATCGAAAAGAGGCGCACCCTTTTCAGAATGCGCCTTACAATATCTTCGGCAGGCTCTATCTTACATGCCGTGTCTGCCGATTTCCGGCAAGAGGTGGTTTCTTGATACCGGACGCAAGAACGACTATCTACTACCGGCGGGAAGCTCTACATTCTCGATTGTCTGGTCGCATATCACCTCACCGTCTTGCTCGGCCACAAGACGGAACGAGTAGGTACCGGCTTTAGGGGGACATTTGAGGTCGAGAGAAACATACTTCCCTATTATCTGCTCTTCCAGTTCATTGAACTTTTCGAGCGGAAGATGCCAATAGTTGAACATAGTTCTTGTCCAGTCTCCCATATATATATGCTCATACCTGAATAATTTTTGGTATCGACTATCAATCAAATCGTTAAGGAGGCTTCCCTCTTTGTGCGAATCGTCATAATCGCCTTTTGTCAAATATAAATAATACTTTACATTGTTTATTGTCGCTCTGATGAAATAGTTTTCCATCTTAACGACATCATGAGGGCCGTAAGTATCTCCGAACTTATCGGCAAGTTCGTCAAACCCCGGGTCGCACGGGTCGTCTTTATGTTGTCCGCCACAAACGGTATTGCCGTTGAAGGTAATGTAAAAATAATGCTTGCTACCATCCTTTGCCAAGGTATGACTTACGTTTAAGGACGAGACTGTCGTGTATCCCTGTATGTAACGATCGACTAACTGGTGTTCCATTCCGTAAACGTCGAGATATTCTT
>CAMWRR010000158.1 GCA_947176715.1 uncultured Rikenellaceae bacterium
CGGCCTTGGATGCCTCCGCGAACGCGAGCCGGTCGTTGTCGGTGACCCTATAACTTTTCAGGGGGATTATGCGTTCGCTGATGTTGTGGTCGTTGTATTTGTCGGGTATGGGCGCCGACAGGAAAGCCGCCTTTATGGTGTCTCTCATGGGCATGCCCGTCTCGTCGATCAACAGTACGCACAGGGAGCTGCGACGGTAATTCTCGTCTATACTGTCCCTCTTCTGGGCGGATACGGTCACCGTGGCGATTATCGTTGCCGACACTGTCAATATAAGATGTCTCAATAACATAAATGACTGATATGTTTGGGTTTGTACTTTGTTTTATAGCTGTCCGAAGACAGAAACGTTCAACGCAAGATAACAAAAAATATCTTCAATGCAAAGAAAACGACAGAAATATGATCCGTTTGCCGCAACAGAGAGAAGGAGGCTTCGACATATCGTCGAAGCCTCCTTCTTACGGATTGTCAGCTGTCTTCTCCGGTCTCTTGTATTATCCGTTCGGCTATGGCGCATCCCTGTTTTATCCTGTCGGACATGCCTATGCCGTCCCGGATGTTGCCCGCCAGTATCAGCCCGGGATTGGCACTCTCTATGGCCGCCACGGCTTCGAGTCTGCGTCCGGTGGAGGCGTCGTATTGGGGGATGGCGTGTTCGTGGCGCCATATACGTATGAGGTCGGGTTCGACATCTAACCCCAACACGTCGCGCATCTCCTCGCGTACCAAGGCTTTAAGCTCGTCGTCGCCGAGCGCGAAATAGCGTCTGCCCCGCACTCCCCCTATGAAGAACGAGAATAGTGCGCCACCCTCGGGAGCACGCCCCGGGAAACATCCCGAGGGGAAGAGTATGCCGAGCGGACGCCGACCCTCGCACGAGGGCATCAGGGCGCCGAAAGCGTCGAAACGTCGGCCCTTGCAGTCGGCCACCCCCACGCTCACCTGCACAACGGGCGCATACTCCAGACCCGCTATCGCCTCCATTTCGCTCCCTGAAATCCACGGCAGAATACGCGGCAGCTCGTAGCCCCCTACGGTGGTTACCGCATAACGGCTCTCAAGGCGGCCTTTGTCGCAGCTTACCAGCCACAGCCCGTTATCGGTCGGCGCTATCTCTACGTCGTGGGCCGAGAGTATGATGTTATCCCGGCCTATCGCCTCGGCCATCGCTAAACATAGCTTTTCGAGACCGCCCCGCACCGAGAATATCTTTTTGGTAGCGAGCCTGTCGCGGTCGCTTTTGGGCTCTTTGGCCTTGGCTATGCCGCCGCGGATGAAGCTGTCGTAAGTCTGCTCCAAGCGGTAGAGCTTCGGCAGGGCGTAGCGCGTGACTAGACGGGCCGGGTCGCCCGCATATATGCCGCCTATGAACGGGTCTACCGCATAGTCGAGAAACGACCGCCCCATACGTCTCTTCACAAGGTCGGCCACGCTCTCGTCGGGGTCGTCGCCCCTGCGGCGCCAAGGCTCTCCTATCAGCCGCAACTTGTCGGAGAGGCCGAAAAGAGGCGTGGTAACCCCGCTCCAAAGCGAGTGCGGCAACGGACGCAACTTGCCGCGGCACCATATAAGACGCCGCCCGGCACCGCTACCCGCACTCTCCATGACACATGCGCCTCCGAGGTCGGCAAACAGCTCGGCCACCTCCGGCGAGGAGACAGTGCCCGTATTGGGACCCGACTCGAACAGAAAACCCCTCTCTTCATGCGAGGCTATCTGTCCGCCGACCCTGTCGCCGCGCTCTATTACCGTAACGTCCATTCCCGCCCGTTTCAGCCGGTAGGCGAGCGTAAGTCCGGTAAGCCCCGCCCCTATCACTATTACATCGCTCATAACGCTATCGCTTAGAATCTCAACGTCAGGTCGACCCCGAAACGGGCCGGTTTGCCCCTCTGGGCGAAATAGTTGCCCAACGCCTCGAAATAGTACGACATGTAGTCGGTGCCGGTTATGTTACGGCCCCATACGTCAATCTGGGCTATGCCGCGCTGGAACGACACCCGCGCGTCCAACAGCCCGTAGAACGGCTGGCGCACTGTGTTGTCGTCATCCCAGTAGATGGACCCTTGACCGTTGTATTGCGCCGAGAAGACCATGCGGTCGAGTATGCGTCGACATGCCACCGTGTAAGATGCCGCGGCCGACAGGGTGTGTTCGGGCACGAAAGGTATCCTGTTGCCGCTGAAATCGGCACCCTCGCTTTGGAAATACTCCGTGAACTCGGCCCGGGTGAAGCCCCAGTCGAATCGCAGGTCGAGATTCCTCACCGGGTTGGCTCCCAGCGAAGCCTCCACGCCCCACGACCGCGACCTGCCAGCATTCACAAGTTTCATGCCTATGCCGTTGGCAAGCGGCTGTTGTATCTGTTGGCGTCTCCAGTCGATGTAGAAGAGGGCCAGCTCGCCCGTCAAGGCCCCGCCGAGCCACGAAGCGCGTCCGCCTATCTCGTAGTTCCAGCTGCGTTCGGGCTTGTAGCTGCGCTCGCCGTCGTTGTCGAACGACACATTGAAGCCCCCGGCCTTGTAGCCCTCCGACACCGTGGCGTAGACGGAGGCTCCGCGACGCAGACGGTACTGTATCGACGCCTTGGGCATGACCTGCGAGAAGTCGAGCTTGCTCACGAAGTCGGAGATGTGGCGGTGCATGTCGCCCATAGTCATATCCATCGCGTAGTCCATGCGGGAGTGCTCGAAGTCGTACCTCAGACCAAGTATCAGACTCAGCCCCTCCACACCTATGTCGTTTATGGAAGACTGGTGATAGACGGCCAGCCCGTACGACGGCGTGTCGTAGCTCATAGTCTGTGTAGCACGCATGGGAAGGCCCTGTGCCGCCGCGGCGTCGCGCATCTCCATGCCCACATTCTTATCTAACCCCTGCACGAATCCCGAGGCCCCTACCAGCCAGCCGTAACGGCGTCCGTCGTCGCGCGAACGGAACTGCAGGTCGAACGCCCCGAGATTCTGGTGCTGACGCTGGGTGGCGTAATAGTCGTCGGCAGGGGTGAAATCCTGATCCAGACCCTGTTCGTCCTTGAAGTACTGGTAGCTGAGAACGGCCGTGAAATCGAACTTGTCGGCATGGTGGCCTATCGACATTCCGGCATTGGCCAGCGAACGTTTGTAATAGCTGTATGCGTTATAATCCACCGGCATTATGGTGCCGTCCTTATAGGGGGCGTACGGATAGCCGCCCTGGTCGCTGTACTGGTAGTCGCCGGTCAGGCTTATGTCCCACCTGTCGTCGGGCTTGAAACGCAGCTTCAGCGACCCCGACGCGTTATCGTCTACATCGACCCGCTCGCCGTTGTAGCGGTTGACGAAATAGCCCCCTTTGTGGCCGTATCGGGCCGTTATGCCGTAACCTATCTTGTCGGTGAGGCTGCCGTAGTGGGATGCCGCCGCACCCAGATCCTTGTAGCTGCCGCCGGAGAGTATCACCTTGGTGCCCTTGTACGAGAGGGGCTGACGGGTGAAGACGTTTATTATGCCACCCATCGTATTGCGTCCGTAAAGCGTGCCCTGCGGCCCGCGCAACACCTCCACGCTCTGCACCTCGCTAAGGTCGAAATCGAAGGTGGCCTTGTCGTAGTAGGGCATGCCGTCGACATACAGCCCCACCGACGGAGAGTTGAGTCTCGAACCTATACCTCTTATAAATATAGGGGAAGTGAGCCTCGACCCGAAATCGGGCATGAACAGATTGGGTATCATCGACGAGAACTCCTTTATGTCGGTGACGCGCCGCTGTGTCATATCGGCAGCCGACACGTACGACAACGACGCAGGGACATCCGCCAGCGAGCGACTCTGTTTCAGCGAATAGACAGTGACGTCGTCTATGGATACCGAGATACCCACACTGTCGGAGGGGATGGCGACGTTTTTGATATTGTCGACTCCTCTCACACTGTCCGGTTCATTGACATGCCTGTCTACGCCCGCAGATGCGTAACCGGTGACAGATAAAGCGAGGAGTATCGATAAGATTCGTTTCATTGGCTGTTTTGTGATGATGCTGATTTCTATGACGGGGCAAATATACCCAAATGTGGGTATAATCAAAAATATTTTTTGACTTTATATCTTGTTTTATGATTTGAAAGTATAAAATATGGCGATTGGATTTGAATTGTGTTGTCGTGTTTGTTTGCCGGTATTTGTCTGTTTGTTTGTTGTATCTGTCTCATATACACATATGACGCTGCCGACGATAAGGCTCGTGTAGATCTC
>CAMWRR010000159.1 GCA_947176715.1 uncultured Rikenellaceae bacterium
ACGAGCCTTATCTTCGGCAGGGTCAGATTGGTATAATAGACATAGACAACACCACCTCGCGCGGCCGTACCCTCCGCTTCCTCTTCGACGGCGACCACGACCAGTTCAAAAAGGCGCTATACGGCCTCGGCGAGACCCCGCTGCCCAAGTGGATACGTCCCAAGGTGGAGGAGCTCGACGCCGAACGCTATCAGACCGTATATGCCGAGCACGAGGGTGCCGTTGCCGCCCCCACAGCCGGTCTGCATTTTAGCAAACATCTGCTCAAACGTCTGGAGATAAAGGGTGTAAGGTCGGCGAAGATAACCCTGCACGTGGGGTTGGGTAATTTCCGCAACATAGATGTAGAGGACCTTACCAAGCACAAGATGGATTCGGAGCAGATCATGATAGACGATCTGGCCGCCGACACGGTCAACGGAGCCAAGGACAAGGGCAAACGTATATGCGCCATAGGCACCACCGTGATGCGCACTATCGAGAGTTCGGTCACCACGCAGGGACGCATCAAACCCTTCTCCGGCTGGACAAACAAGTTCATAATGCCGCCCTACGAGTTCTCCGTAGCCGACGCTATGGTCACCAATTTCCACATGCCTCTGTCGACACAACTTATAATGGTGTCGGCTTTCGCCGGCTACGACCTTCTGATGGAGACATACCGTACCGCGATGAAAGAGGGGTATCGTTTCGGTACCTACGGCGATGCGATGCTGATACTTTAGGCATTAGGTGCCTGAGGTAAATGTAAAAACCGCCGATAGCTGTGATGCTGTCGGCGGTTTTTGTGTGTCTGCCCTGAGGTGGGTTTGCCGGTCGTTATCTCTGTCCGAGGGTCAGGGTGTAAATGGTCTGGCCGGTGTTGACATTGGCGGCTACATATACGAAATATCCGCTCCAGACGGTGCCGTCGAGCGATTTTGCCGCGCGTTCGCAAGCCTCCTTTACCTTGGTGTCGCACTCCTCTATGGTCCCGGTTATCTCTAAATAGCTCCCCGTGACGCCTAACGTCCGGTTCATCTCCTCCGTGAATGCGGTCTCTATACTGTACATCTCGGAGAGCACCTCGTCGTCGCCGCCGAGCTGGTCGAAGATTAAAGTGTAGCGGACATTCCGGACAGTGTCGTTATCGTCGCTGCAAGAGGTCAGCGACAGTGCGAATGCCAAGGTAACCGTTAACGCTATCTATATGACCCTGAGAATGTTTTTCATATCTTAACCGGTGACTGTGAGTTGTCAATATTTGTCCGTAGCGTTCTCTATCTCCTGCACGTTCTCCCTGCCGTGCGTCATTTTGCGCCATACGTAGCAGATGTACGCCACTACTACTGGAATGAGGAATGATACGTAGGTCATGGTGCGGAGCGTAAAGAGGCTCGACGACGAGTTGCTTATCGTAAGGGAGCTGTTCATGTCGTAGAGGGAGGGGTAGTAGGCCGTGTTGTTGAAGCCTGCGCACATCATTAGGGCCGTGACGGTCACTATCACGCCGGCACCGCTCGCCCAGATGGCTCTGCGGTTGCGTTTTAGCCCCATGACGAGCCCTGCGAGCACTAAGGCCAACCCTGCGATGAGTGCTGCGCCCAACCACGGAAGCTCTATGAAGTTGAGCAGGTGTTTGTGCTCTACGTACCATATTCTCTCCGAGAACGGATTGGTCTCGTAGCCGCCTCCGGCCATCACGCCTATGAAGAATGTGAGGAATAGTGCAAGGAAAAGTACGGTAGATACGGCGAGTGGGCGTTTGGAGCGTTCGGCTATAGTTTCGTCGTCGACGGTGGCGTAGAAGTAGTGTATCGCCAATGTGCGCGAGAGGAAGAATACGGCCAGTCCGAGGGCTACGTTACGGTAGTCGCACACAGCCTCCAACCCGCGCCACGGCGACTGCCACTGCGATATGACGTTGGAGCCGCCCATCTGCGCTATGTTGTCGCGCGATACGGTGAACTCGGCGCCGGTGAAAAGCGTGCCCACCGCCGTGCCCAACAGTATGGTGCCGAATAGTCCGTTGAGGAGCAGGAATGTCTCGTAGGTGCGCTCGCCCAGCAGATTGGCCGGTTTGGTGCGGTATTCGTACGCCACGGCCTGTATCACGAAGAAGAACAGGATGGCCATCCACACGAAGAACGCCCCGCCGAAAGAGGTGGAGTAGAAGAGCGGGAACGAGGCGAAGAATGCGCCGCCGAATGTCACCAGTGTGGTGAAGGTAAGCTCCCATTTGTGTCCGAGTACGTTTACGAGCAATGTCCTGCGCTCTTTGTCGCCGCCGCTGAGGCGACCTATCAGCGTCTGTCCGCCCTGTACGAACAGAAGAAACACCAGTATGCCGCACAGGAGCGATATTATGAACCACCAGTAGTGTTGATATGCTAAATATGTCTCCATTTTTTCGTTTTTAATGTTTTTATACGGTTATCCGGCCTGCGGACCGTCAGCCTGTGGTTGGGGAAGGTGTGGTCCGGTTAGTGACGGATGTGTCGTCGGTCAATCCTCTATAGTCTCGGGACCGTTCTTTATCTGACGCGCCATTATGCTTATCTCGGCTATGAGCAATACCGTGAACAGCACCGCGAATATGAAGAATGTGGTCTTGACGGCCGCCGGGGCAAGCTCCGACACCGATACCGACGCGGGCAACAAATCCTGCACCGTCCAAGGCTGACGCCCCACCTCCGACACTATCCATCCTGCCTGTCCGGCTATGTAGGGCAGGGGCAACGACAGCAACATGAGCCACAGCGCCCAACGCCAGCGTCTTATCATCCCCTTCTTGAGCAACAGTAACACTCCGGCGAAGAGCACGATGAACCATACTCCCAACCCCACCATTATGCGGAAGCTGTAGAAGACCAGCCCCACGGGAGGTATTATCTCCGTCTCCGAGGTGAGGTAGCCGTAGCCGAGGTATCTGAAATAGTCGTCGTAGAACGCCTTGCCCTCCGGGGTGTCTGTGTCGAACAGAGCCGCCGTCTCTTCGGCCGTCTGAGCGTCGCCCTCGCGCAGGGCCTTGCTGTAACGGGCTATCTGGGCAATGGCCTCCTTGCCGCGCGCCATCTTCTCTTTCACCGGAATGATGCCGTGCGCGGGGTCGCCCTCTATCAGCTCTTTGAAGCCGGGCACGTATGCGTCGAGGTCGTGGAACGCCAACATCGACAACATTCTGTTCACCTTGAAGTCGAAGTCGAATACAGGCAGGTCGTTGTCGACCCTTTTATCGGGGTTGAGCTTGCCTATCACCGTAAGGGGTACCCCCTCGCCGCCCTTGTACAACGCCTCCATCGCCGCGAGCTTGGCGGGCTGATATCTGGCGGCCTGTACTCCGGAGGTGTCGCCCGTCCATATCACCGCTACCGAGCTTATCAGTCCGAATACGGCCGCTATCTTCATGCTCTTTTGGGCTATATTCTCGTTTCTGCCCTTGAGCATGAACCATGCCGACACCGCTATCACGAAGACGGAGGCCAGCAGGAAGCCTGAGGTGACAGTGTGCAGGAACTTGACCACGGCCACCGGAGAGAGTGCCACGGCGAAGAAGTCGACCATCTCGCTGCGGGCGGTCTCTATGTTGAAGCGCATCCCGGTCGGGTATTGCATCCAGCTGTTGGCCACCAATATCCATAACGCCGAGAGGTTGGCGCCTATGGCCGTGAGCCATGTGGAGGCAAGGTGGAAGCGGGGCGATACGCGCTTCCATCCGAAGAACATCACCGCCACGAACGTAGCCTCCATGAAGAAGGCCACTATGCCCTCTATGGCCAGCGGCGCTCCGAATATGTCGCCCACGAAGTAGGAGTAGTTCGACCAGTTGGTGCCGAACTCGAATTCGAGTATGAGTCCCGTGGCTATGCCTATGGCGAAGTTGACGGCGAAAAGACGCATCCAGAAACGGGTTATGCGCTTCCATTCGGGGTCGAGCCCGCGACGGTAGTATATCGTCTCCATGAACGCGCAGATGAATCCCAACCCTAACGTGAGGGGGACGAACAGCCAGTGATACATGGCTGTGAGGGCGAATTGCGCCCGCGACCAGTCTACAAGGTCGGCGATAGTAAATATTGTCATGTCCTATTTTTAATTATTTAATTATCTTTGCATAAGATAGCCGGAGACACCGTCGCGTCTTTGCCTGCGGGAGGCCGGACGTTGCGTGCGGTCTCTAAGTCCATCTCTCTCCTGTCTGTTATACACCTCTGACGCTGCCGACGATAAGGCTCGTGTAGATCTCGGTGG
>CAMWRR010000160.1 GCA_947176715.1 uncultured Rikenellaceae bacterium
ATCCTCGGTTTAAAAAAATCAATTCTGTGTTTTCTTGTTTTTTTAAAATTGTTGGTTGTTCGCTTAAAGGTTCATGCCCCTCTCTTTTTACAAGAAGACTACTCCTCGGTAGCCGTGTAGTTCATGGCGGCGAAGCGTTTGTATGTAGAGTAGCGCCATTTGGCGTTGGCTTCGGATGCCGCGAAGAGCTCCTGTGCCTCTGCGGGGAACGACTTGAGCAACGACGAGTAGCGCACCTCATCGAGGATGAACTTCTGGAACTTGCTCCAGTCGGGCTCTTTGGAGTCGAGGGTGAACGGGTTCTTGCCCTGCTCGATGAGAGCGGGATTGAAGCGCCACAGATGCCAGTAGCCGCACTCTACAGCCTGCTTCTCGGTCAGCTGCGACACGCTCATGCCGCCCTTGATACCGTGGTTGATACAGGGAGCGTACGCTATGATGAGAGAGGGACCGTCGTATGCCTCGGCCTCTTTGAGCACTTGGAAATACTGGCTCTGGTTTGCACCCATGGCCACCTGAGCGACGTAGACGTAACCGTAGGTCATGGCCATTGCGCCGAGATCTTTCTTGCGGACGCGCTTACCCGCCGAAGCGAACTTGGCCACGGCACCGATGGGCGTAGATTTAGACGACTGACCGCCGGTATTCGAGTAAACCTCGGTGTCGAGCACGAGAACGTTGACATTCTCACCCGATGCGAGCACGTGGTCGAGACCGCCGTATCCGATATCGTAAGCCCAACCGTCGCCGCCGAATATCCATGTAGAGCGACGTACGAGATAGTCTTTGAGCTCCACTATCTGACGGCAAGCGTCGCAACCGCACTGCTCGGCCAACGGCAACAGCTTCTCCGATGCCGCCTTGGATGCCTCGTAAGAGTCGAAGCCGTCGATCCACTCCTGCATAGCCGCCTTAATCTCGGCACTGCACTTGTCGCACTCGGCGATGGCGTTGGTCATGGTATCTTTAAGACGGTTGCGCAAAGTGTTCACACCGGTGTTGATACCCAGACCGAACTCGGCGTTGTCCTCGAAGAGGGAGTTGGCCCATGCGGGACCGTGGCCGTCAGCGTCGGTGCAATAGGGTGTAGAGGGTGCCGAACCGCCGTAGATAGACGAGCAACCGGTGGCGTTGGCGATATTCATGTGGTCGCCGAAAAGCTGGGTGATGGCCTTGATGTACGGGGTCTCGCCGCAACCGGCACATGCACCCGAGAACTCGAAGAGCGGCTGTGCGAACTGGCTGTTCTTGACGCTCTTGGTCTTGTCGGCTACTGTCTTGTAACCCACCTTATCGTGCATGTAGATGAAGCGTTCGGCCTCGCCTTTTTCCATCTGGCTTTCAAGCGGCTTCATAACCAAAGCCTTGTTGGGAGCGGGACATACGCCGGCGCAGTTGCCGCAACCGGTACAGTCGAGCGGGCTCACCTGTATCTTGAAGCGGTACTCTTTGAGCGGACCTACGCCCGGTATGGTAACGGTGCCCTCGGGGGCCGCGGCCGCTTCCGCCTCGGTCAGAAGGAACGGACGTATGGCGGCGTGGGGGCAGACGTAGGCGCACTGGTTGCACTGTATACAGTTCTCCGACTGCCACTCGGGCACGTTGACCGCGATACCGCGTTTCTCGTACTGCGAGGTGCCGGCGTCCCATGTGCCGTCTTCGCGACCGTTGAATGCGCTCACGGGCAGGGTGTCGCCCTCGAGTGCGTTGATAGGCTCCACTATCTTGGCGATGAACTCGGGCAGATTGTCGTGATGCTTGGGAGCGGGAACGATAGAGGCCCACTCGGCGGGTATCTCTATCTTGATGACATTAGCGCCAGCCTCTACGGCCGCGTAGTTCTTGTTGACGATGTCTTCGCCCTTCTTGCCGTACGACTTGTAGATGGCCTTCTTCATGTGCTCTACGGCGCTGTCGTAGGGGATAACGCCCGACACCTTGAAGAACGCGCTCTGCATGATGGTGTTGGTACGTGAACCCAAACCGAGCTCGGCGGCTATCTTGGTGGCGTTGATGACGTAGAAGTTGATACGATGCTCCGCCATATAGCGCTTCATGTCGTCGGGCAAATGCTTCTTGGTGGTCTCCTCGTCCCATACGCTGTTGAGCAGGAACGTACCGCCGTCCTTAAGCCCCTTTAGCAGGTCGTACTTACCTAAGTAAGAGGGCACGTGACACGCCACGAAGTCAGGAGTGGTAACAAGGTAGGGAGAATCGATGGGGTGATTGCCGAAACGGAGGTGCGAGCTGGTATAACCGCCCGATTTCTTGGAGTCGTAAGAGAAGTATGCCTGGCAATATTTGTCGGTGGTCTCGCCTATAATCTTGATAGAGTTCTTGTTGGCACCGACGGTACCGTCAGAACCCAAGCCGATGAAACGCGCCTCGAAGAGACCGTCGTGCTCGAGGTTAAGCTCGGCGCCTACGGGCAACGACTTGAATGTCACGTCGTCCACGATACCCACTACGAACTGGTTCTTAGGCTCGTTCATCTTAAGGTTCTCGTACACGGCCAACATCTGTGCGGGGGTGGTGTCCTTAGACGAGAGGCCGTAACGTCCGCCTACGATGAGCGGGGCGTTCTCCTTGCCGTAGAACAGCTCCTTTATGTCCATGTAGAGGGGATCGCCGTTAGCGCCCGGCTCTTTGGTACGGTCGAGGACGGCGATGCGTTTGACCGTCTTAGGCAACACGTTCATGAAATATTTGGCCGAGAAGGGGCGGTAGAGGTGTACCGATATGAGGCCGACCTTCTCGCCCTTCTTCTCGAGATATGCGATAGTCTGACGTATGGTGTCGGTGACCGAACCCATAGCAACGATGATGTTCTCCGCGTCGGGTGCGCCGTAGTAGTTGAACGGGGCGTAGCTTCGGCCGGTGATGGCGCTGATCTTGTCCATGCACTCGGCAACCATGTCGGGCACGGCATCGTAGAAGCGGTTGGCCGCCTCGCGGGTCTGGAAGTATATGTCGGGGTTCTGTGCGGTACCGCGCGTCACGGGATGCTGGGGATTGAGCGCACGGGCACGGAAATCGGCAAGCGCCTTACGGTCGAAGAGGGGCTCGAGATCTTCCATCTCGAGGGCCTCTATCTTCTGTATCTCGTGAGAGGTGCGGAAACCGTCGAATATGTTCATGAAGGGTACGCGCGACTTGAGCGACACGAGGTGCGACACGGCAGAGAGGTCCATAACCTCCTGCACGCTGCTCGAGGCCAACATGGCGAAACCGGTCTGACGCGTAGCCATGATATCCTGATGGTCGCCGAAAATGGAGAGCGACTGTGCCGCCAAAGCGCGCGCCGACACGTGGAACACGCCGGGGAGAAGCTCGCCCGAGATCTTATACATGTTGGGTATCATCAACAGCAGACCCTGCGATGCGGTGAACGTAGAGGTGAGCGCGCCGCTCTGCAACGAGCCGTGAACCGCACCCGCCGCACCGGCCTCCGATTGCATCTCTACGACCTTGACGGTCTGTCCGAAGATGTTCTTGCGGCCGGCAGCCGACCACTCGTCCACCAGCTCTGCCATGGTAGACGACGGTGTGATGGGGTAAATGGCCGCCACCTCGCTGAACATGTAAGCGATGTGCGCCGCGGCGTAGTTACCGTCACAGGTGATGAATTTCTTTTGCTTAGTCATCATTATAAACGTTAGTGTCAGTATAATCAGGTTATCAGACGAGAAGCGTCCTTAAAACGATTCCCGCACGCAAATATACCTAAATTAGATTAAAAAACGCAATAATTCGGGAGAAAATTACGAAAATCGTTACTCGGAATACAGTAAATACGGAACGGACGAATAACACCGACACGTATCGGAGACAAGGAATTTTTCTACGCCACGTCCGGCAACTCGCATATATCGTACCGCTAATTTTTCAGGACTTCGCTGGGGTTCGGGATACAATCCGGACACAGCGGGTACAATTTCGGTTTGATTAGGTTCGAGGTTTGAGGTATGAAACCTGAGGCACGAGGCCCAAAACCTTTCCGATTGGTATGATTGGAGCGTAGGGCCGTTTGATTCTGTCCGAGGCACAAGGACCGTAGGCCTTTCCGATTGGCATGCTTGAAGATATGACCGCTTGATTCGGTCCGAGGAACGAGGACCGTAAGCCTTTCCTATTGGCGGACTTGGAGCGTAGCGGAAAGGCCTAGCGGGCCGGAGCCTCCCCCAACGGAGGCCCGCAAGGGAGAGTAACGGAGTTATA
>CAMWRR010000161.1 GCA_947176715.1 uncultured Rikenellaceae bacterium
TGCGGCCCGCTCGGCCCCTGCGCTCCGCTACGGGTCCGCCAAGCGGAAAGGCTTACGGCCCTCGTGCCTCGGACCGGGTAGGGCGGAGTTGTGTTTAATGTCCTCGCTGACGCACGGACGTGATAAAGCGGAATTATATTAAACTACCCCCAATGATACACTATCGGTTGAATATGAATAAAGCGAAAAGGATTGCCTCCCTCGCTTCGCTCGGGTCAGAAAAGCGGAATTATGTCTGACTGCCCGAGGTGCTTTCAACATAGCATGATACGCGCGCACCCTTCCCCGCAATCATCAAGTGAGATAACGTGTGCTGTCGCCGAGCGATGCCTGAGCCGGATAGGCCAGCACTATACTCCTGTTCTGAGCATGACGGTTGAGGTAATACGACACGGCGGCCATATTCTTATTATACGACAGTCCGTCCTTACGGCTCAATACCACCCATAGCGTCTCGTCGCTGCCTGCAGATTCGAGAAGCTTCATTAAATCGGCCCACACGTCCGACTCCGTGAATGTCGCCTCTACGGAACGGCCTAACTTTTTGCGTACCGTCTCCATCGTATCTTTCCCGGCATATACTATCGCCTTGCCGCCGGTGTTGGCGAGTATATTGCGCAAACGCTCCATCAACGAGCCGAAACCGATCTCTTTCTCCGCCTCCGGAGGTATTATCAGTCGGTGTCGTTTTATTGTGGATAGGGGTTGTGCGGGTCTGTAAACCAATATGTTGACATCGCTGTTGTCGAGAACTCCCTTGGTGATATGTTCAGAGAACATAGCCGGTACGCTCTTGTCGGAGACACCGTGCAGGCCTGTCACTATGTCTGTTATATTGCGTTCGTGTATCACCCCCGTTACGGCGTTGGCTATGCTTATGTCGTAACGGAGTATCTTTTTGAGATAGGTGTCTGTCGCGGCCGCCGTCTTAGCGGCTTTTGACAGAATCGATTCCGAACGTTTGACATCCGATTCTCCGGACATGGCGTCTATGACATTGAGCGCGTAAAGGTTACCCTTTCTGTTCTTAGGCATGGAGGCCATGCTGAGACCCACAAGCTCCTCCACGGTATCGTCGTTGGATACGGGTATCAATATATGTCGCTCTCCTGCATCGGTGCAGTCGTCTTTGGACGTTTCATCCTCGGCGGCTATGTTGTGGGCGCCTTTCTGCGTGGCGAAAGAGGCTATGGTGCATGTAACCAATATCATGAGTATTGTGCCGTTGAGCACGCTGTCGTTGAGGAGCCTCACAGGCGTTCCGTCGGGTCCGGTTCCGAGTATGACGTTATACCCCACCATCACAGCCGCAAGCGTGGCGGCCGCCTGCGAGTTGCTCAGGCCGAATATGACCCTGCGCTGGTCGGCACTCAGACGGAAAGTCTTCTGCGTGAGCCATGCAGCCGCCAACTTGGCGACCGTGGCCACCGCTATCATCACCGCGCCCACTTTTATGGTATCCATGCTATTGAAGAATACGCGGTAGTCTATCAACATACCGACGCTTATGAGGAAAAAGGGGATGAATATGGAGTTGCCGACGAACTCTATACGGTTCATGAGCGGCGAGCTCGACGGTATAAGCCTGTTGAGGGCCAGCCCCGCCAGAAAAGCCCCTATGATGGCCTCTATGCCTGCCGCCTCGGCCAAAAAGGCCCCGAGAAACAACATTACGAGCACGAATATGTATTGCGATATGTTGTCGTGCACCAACTTGAAGAATCCGCGGGATATTCTCGGAAACAGAAACAACACCAGAAGAGCGAATGCCGTAACCGATCCCGCGAGCTTTATCCAGAACATGCCGTCTGCCACACCCGTGGCCATACCGACTATGACTGTCAGAACCAATAGCGCCAACGTGTCGGTTATGACGGTTCCTCCCACCGTTATGACGACCGCCGGATTCTTTGTTATCCCCAGCTTGCTGACTATCGGATAGGTTATTAGCGTGTGCGAGGCGAACATGCTGGCCAACAACACCGAGGTCTCCATGCCGAACCCGAGAATCCATACGCCCGCCGCAGTGCCTATCGACATGGGTATCATGAAGGTGTAGATGCCGAATGCGAGGCTGCGTCCGCTGTTGCGTCTGAAATCGCCCATGTCTAACTCGAGACCGGCCAGAAACATTATGTACAGGAGTCCCGCCGTGCCCGAAAGGATGATACTGCTGTCGCGCAATACCAGATTGAACCCGTGAGGCCCTATGACAGCCCCCGCTATTATAAGCCCCAACAGATAGGGTATTCTCAGACGGTTGAGTATGAGCGGCGCAGCGAGTATTATCAGTAGTATCAGCAGGAATTTAAGTACCGGATCCGTCAGTGGCAGCGAGAAGTCGATGGCGAGTAACATGATGTCTCTGTTTTGGATGAATTGTTCTGCAAAAATATGCAAAATATGAGCCACGGAAAGAGGTCGGGGATTTATTGTCCCTTTTGTGCGCGGGATATGGACGCTTTGTGGTTTTTGCGCGTTATCCGAACGCTTGTTGTCGGTTTGTTTGCGCGGGCAAGCATCCCAACGACAGAGGTGTTCGGAGTCCACGCCAAGCCAATAACCCAAAGGTCATATCCCGCGCACGACTATAAGGACAAGCCCCCGTAATTCACCGGGCACCCCGCGAGGCGACAGGCTACGGGAAACTTAGCAGAAGCCAACTTAATCCCAGATACTCCTGCGGCTGAGGGCATATCTGCCTGCACCGGTAAAGAACAGAGCCACAGCTCCCATAAGGAACAATACGATAAGCTCAAGCGACCAACCTCCCGTAGCATTTAACGCTAAGAATCCGTCGGGGTGGTACATAAAGACAGCCGCAAGGCAGTTGACGGCCATGATGGCGGCGGCTATACGGGTACGCAATCCTATCAGTATCATCACAGGGGCTATTACCTCGCCTACATATACGCCGTAGGCGAGGAATGAAGGCAACCCAGCCGACTCCACTAAATATTTGACCGCCCCGATGCCTCCCGCAATCTTGCTGAGTCCGTGTATGAGCATGAGTCCGCCGACCCCGAGTCTCATTATAAGCAGTCCTAAATTGGTGTTGATGTTCAACGGTATCATATATTCTATTTTTATTAGATAGTTATTCGATTTGTCGATTACAAAAAACAGACCAATCCGTTACATACGGCATTATCATTGCAACCGGTATCCGACGGATTGCATCGCATCCGGGAATTTATTATCTTTAAACACCGAAAACATATAGTTATGGAGATAATATCAGCTTATAACATAGTCAAAGAGGGCGAACATTCGCCTGTCAAAGATTTCGCGATAGAGCGCACGGGCGGTTTCGCGCCGCAGGTCGGAATAGTATTGGGCTCCGGTTTAGGGGCTCTGACGGAGGCGGTAGAGTCGCCGATAGTCGTTCCTTACAGCTCTATTCCGGGGTTTCCGGCACCTACCGTGGCGGGACACAAAGGCAACATGATACTCGGTGTCATCGCAGGCAGACGCGTGGCGGTGATGGACGGCAGATTTCATTACTACGAGGGACACCCTTCCCCGGTAACCACCTTGCCCGTAAGGCTCATGGCCGCAATGGGGGTAAAGACCCTATTGCTATCCAATGCCGCCGGTGGCATAGACCCCTCTTTCGAGGTGGGCGACATAATGCTGATAAAAGATCATATCAGTTTCATACCCAATCCGCTCATAGGTCCTAACGACGACACGCTCGGTCCGCGTTTCCCATCCATGGTCGACGCCTACTCGCCGCGTTTGCGGGAGATAGCCTCGTCAGCCGCCGCCAAATTGGGGGTAGAGCTTAAAGAGGGGGTCTATGTAGCTGTGACCGGACCATCATACGAGACTCCCGCCGAGGTGCGCTTCTACCGCATGATAGGGGGCGATGCCGTCGGCATGTCAACCGTTACCGAGGTGATAGCGGCACGTCATGCAGGCATGGAGGTGATGGCCGCATCGCTGATTACCAACATAAATAATCCAGACAACCCTGTCCCCGCCGACCATGACGAAGTATTGGAGGCCGGTCGCCGTGCTACGAAACGTCTCACCGCGTTATTCACAGAGGTTATAGCGCAACTTTAACAGTGTCCGATACGAATTAAATACATAATATTGTTTACTCTGCTTTGTGAATTGCGTTTTGCAGGGGGCGGGGAGGAAGTTTTCGGGGTGTTCGGGGCGTGTGTGAGCGAGATATCGACG
>CAMWRR010000162.1 GCA_947176715.1 uncultured Rikenellaceae bacterium
TGGCTTATCGTCGGCAGCGTCAGATGTGTATAATCGACAGGGCATGGAATCACCCGGTTTCGACGCGCCGGAGGAGGGAATGCCCCAGTATATCATAAAGACTGAGGCGGGGGACATATTGGTAGTCATAGGCGACGACATACAGTTCATCGACACCCTCGAATGCTTCTCGTCCGGGGAGAGTCTCCCCGACCTTATCGTGCACATAGCGGCCAAGCGTTTCGCCCACTCCATCATAGAGGAGGATGCCGAGAACTACTCCGCCCTCGCACGCTCCCTGCGTACCCCCATCATATCGTGCGGGATAGTCGGAGGAAGCGTCGACACCGTCTATCACGGCGGCTCCATGATATTCGACAGCGAGGGCAACATGTTGCTCAAGATGAAGAATTTCGTCGAAGACAGCGCTGTAGTGGAGTTCGATGCCAAAGGCGGCTTCTCGGGGCTTTTCAAGCGTCCACTGCCCGTAGACGGCAAGAGTGCCCGCGCCCGCCACTCCTACAAGGCAATGGTGACGGCGCTCAGGGACTATTTCGCCAAGAGCGGGTTCAAACGGGCCACCATAGGGCTGTCGGGCGGCATCGACTCGGCCGTAGTGGCTGCCGTTGCCGTAGAGGCGTTGGGGGCGCAATGCGTGCAGGGCATCACACTGCCGTCGCGCTTCTCGTCGGAGGGCTCCGTTACCGACTCGTTGCAGCTGGCCGCAAACTTGGGCATCAGGTGCGAGAAGTTACCCATAGAGAAGGTCTTCTCCGCATCGTTGGATACGCTCGCGCCCCTGTTCGGCGACGCTCCGTTCTCGGTGGCCGAGGAGAATCTGCAGTCGCGCATCAGAGGGCTGTTGCTCATGGCCGTGGCGAACAAATTCGACACGCTGGTGCTCAACACCACCAACAAGAGCGAGGCCGCAATGGGCTACGGCACCCTCTACGGCGACACCAACGGGGCGTTGTCGATATTGGGCGACCTCTATAAAACAGAGGTGTACGACGTGGCCGAATACATAAACCGCAAAGGAGAGACAATACCCGTGTCGATAATGGAGAAGGCGCCGTCGGCAGAGCTGCGCGACGGTCAGAAAGACAGTGACTCTCTCCCCCCTTACGACGTGCTCGACTCGGTGCTGTATTGCCTCATAGAGGAGAATATGTCTGTCATGGATTGCGCCGCCGAATGCGATGTGGATGTCGACACGGTGGTGTGGATAGACAAAATGCTGAAAATAAACGAATACAAACGGCACCAGCTGCCGCCCGTCGTCTCGTTGTCGAGAATGACGCTCACGCGCGACCGCAGTATGCCGTTGATAGTAAAATATTGATAAGGTGGATGTCATAGAGCACGAAGGTGTCGTCTCGTCGGTGGACGGGAGGAGTCTCAAGGTGGAGATAGTGTCGCAGTCGGCGTGTGCCTCCTGCCATGCGCGCGGACAGTGTCTGTCGTCGCTCGACAGCGCGGTGCGTACGATGGATGTTACGGCTCCGGAGGGCGAGAGCTACGCCGTGGGCGAGAGGGTACGCCTGTCGGTAACCGGACGTTCGGGCGCGTTGGCTGTTGTGATGTGTTATATCGTGCCATTGGTGTTGTGCATCGCAACTCTCGCGTTACTTGTAAGTTACGGCATGACGGAGGGTGTCGCGGCAGCGATTTCTTTGGCGGCGGTAGCTGTATATATGCTTATTTTGTTTATCTTTAGGCGCTCGATAGCGCAGAAAGTCGATATTAAAATAACTCATTATAAGGAATAAATGAACGAGACATTGATTTTTACTGTCTTGACACTGTGCGTTTTAGGCGTAGTGGCGGCAGTCGCCCTCTATTTTGTGGCAAAAAAATTCCATGTTTGGGAAGATCCGCGCATAGACGACGTGGAGAAGATGTTGCCGGGTGCCAACTGCGGCGGTTGCGGCTTTCCGGGTTGTCGCGGCATGGCGTCGGCCTTGGTAAAGGCGGACTCTATGGAGGGGCTGGCATGTCCTGTGGGCGGTGCAGCCACCATGAAGGCGATAGCGGAATATCTGGGCCGCGTGGCCGAGGAGAAAGAGCCCGAAGTGGCGGTGGTGCGTTGCTCGGGCAGTTGCGAGGTACGTCCCCGCACCAACCGGTACGACGGCGTTAAAAGTTGCGCCGTTGCCTCGTCGCTCTATGCGGGCGAGACGGGCTGTTCGTTCGGGTGCGTAGGTTTCGGCGACTGCGTGGCCGCGTGCGCGTTCGGCGCCTTGTCGATAGACCCCGAAACGGGGCTTCCCGTGGTGGACGACGAGAAGTGTACCGCCTGCGGCAAGTGTGTCAAGGCGTGTCCCAAGGCCATCATAGAGTTACGCAAGAAGGGGCCCAAATCGCGCCGCGTATTCGTATCGTGCGTCAATAAAGACAAGGGTGCCGTAACACGCAAGGCCTGCACCGTGGGTTGCATAGGTTGCGGCAAGTGCGTCAAGACATGTCCGTTCGAGGCGATCACGTTAGAGAACAATCTGGCCTACATCGACTCATACAAGTGTCGCATGTGCCGCAAATGCGTGGTAGAGTGCCCCACGGGCGCCATACACGAGGAAAACTTCCCGCCGCGCCCCGTAAAAACCGAGGAGCCCGCCGCCAAAGCCACTGCCGCCGCAGAGCCGGTCAAAGCCGAGCCGGCACCGGTAGAGGCCGGGAAGACACAGCCCGCTCCCGAAAATGTTGTTGAAAAATAAGCGATCAGATATGTTGAAGACATTCAGAATAGGTGGGATTCATCCCAACGACAACAAGATCAGCAAAGGGGTGCCCGTAGAGGTGATGCCTCTGCCTGAAAAGGTGATAATACCGCTCTCGCAACATATAGGCGCGCCCGCACAACCGTGCGTAGCCAAGGGCGACAAGGTCAAGGCTGGCGACCTGATAGGCACTGCGAACGGCTTTGTGTCGTCTAACATACATTCGTCGGTGAGCGGTACCGTGGTGGCCGTCGACGCCCAGCCCGACGCATCGGGTGTGCGCAAGCCCTCGGTGACGATAGCCGTGGAGGGCGACGAGTGGAACGAAAATATCCTGCGCGATGCCACCGAGCTACCCGACCTCGACGCCAAAGCCATCATAGACGCGGTGGCGGCGGCAGGCGTGGTAGGCATGGGCGGCGCTACGTTCCCCACACAGGTAAAGCTCTCGGTGCCCCCGGGCAAGAAGGCCGAGTTCCTTATAATAAACGGTGTGGAGTGCGAGCCGTATCTTACAGCCGACCACAGGGTGATGCTCGAGCGTCCCGACGAGCTGCTGGCCGGCGTGGAGCTTCTGTGCAGGGCCTTGTCGGTGGATAAGGCGTTCATAGGCATAGAGAACAACAAGCCCGACGCCATAAGGCTGCTCGGCGAAAAGGCCGCCGCGCATAAAGGAGCCTCCATCACAGTGGTGCCCCTGAAGGTGCAGTACCCGCAGGGCGGCGAGAAACAGCTCATCGACGCCGTAGTGGGGCGTCAGGTCCCCTCGGGAGCGCTCCCCATCGACACCGGCGCGGTGGTGCAGAATGCGGGCACGGCATTGGCCGTATACGAGGCGGTGGTGAAACGCAAGCCTCTCTTCGAGCGTGTAGTTACGGTGACGGGTAAGCCTTTGGCCTCTCCGCGCAACCTGCTGGTGCGAGTGGGTACCCCTCTGCGCGCGCTCGTCGACTACTGCGGCGGAATGAACGAAAACGTCGGCAAGGTGATAGGCGGCGGTCCGATGATGGGACGCGCAATATGCAATCTCGACGGCAGTGTCACCAAAGGCACCTCGGGCGTATTGCTCATGGATAAGAGAGAGTCGGTGCGTTCAGAGGCCGGCCCCTGCATACGGTGCGGCAAGTGCGTGTCGGTATGTCCAATGGGGCTCGAACCCTACCTCATCAACGCCATGACCAAAAACGGCAGAATAGCCGAGACCGAGTCGTTGCACCCCTACGACTGCATAGAGTGCGGCTCGTGCTCGTTTACCTGTCCGGCGCGCATACCTCTGTTAGACTATATCCGTCTGGCCAAGACCGAGGTGATGAAGATAATGCGTGCGCGTAAATCCTAACCCTGTAAATAAAAGCAATAGATAATGGAGAAAAATTTGGTTGTATCGCCGTCGCCTCATATCCACTCG
>CAMWRR010000163.1 GCA_947176715.1 uncultured Rikenellaceae bacterium
ATTATGGGGATGCCGAAGCCCTCGAATATGGATACGTATACGGCTACCGAGGCCATGGCGTATATGGCGGGCAGGTCGTTCATCTCCACGTTGTGCAACATTATTATGCGGTCGGCTATGCCGCGGCCCGTCGCGTACTCCATTATCTCGTCGGCGTACGGGGTGCGGCGGCCGCATGCCACCAGCGGTATGTCTATCCCGCCCTCGGCCATGGCACGCACCGTCAGCATCAGGTTCTTGCGCTCCTCTATGGTGCCGACGCTCAGTATGAAATTCTCCGGCAGACCGTATTTGGCCCTTACCGAGGCAATGGCGTTCTCGTCGGCATGCTTGTAAAAGATGGGGTTGCATCCCTGATAGACCACATCTATCACCTCTTCGGGGATGCCCCAAAACTCCATCAGGTCGCTTTTGGTCTGTCGGCTTATGGCTATTATGCGGTCGGCCAGCTGGCAGCTCTTCTTGTATTTGTAGGTGTAGAGCAGACGGTCCGTCTTTTTGTAGAGGTTGGGGTAGCGTACGAATATGAGGTCGTGCATAGTTACCACGCTCTTGGCGCCCGAGTGGCGTATGTCCAACGGTAGCTCGTTGCTCAGGCCGTGGTATATGTCGCACTTGCGGCGGCGTATGTCACGGGCCATCGAGAGGCTGCGCCACAGCGACGGGGCCACGTCGCCCAGCATCCCCGACGGCGTAACCGTCTCCACACCCTCCGGTATGACGAAGCCCACGTTGTTCTTGTCGTAGGCCGAGTAGAGCAGATAGCTGTTCTGCGGGTAATATTTCTTCATCAGCTCGAGGGTACTTCGGCTGTAGTTGCCCAGACCGCTGTTGTTGCGGAACATGCGTTTGGCGTCGAATCCTATCCTCATATACTATCTATGTGTTTTTTGTGTGTTTGGCGCACCGGCGGAATAAAAACCCGCATAGAGTCTATCGCTTATTCCACCGTCCCCCTCACCGCTATGGTCTGTTGGCCTGAGGAGGTCGCGATCGTTATCTTTTTGTAGAAAGCCCCTCTCTCCGTGGCGTTGAATACCACCGTGAGCGAGTCTGTCGCGTGAGGCATCACGGGGCGCGACGGGAAACGTACCTTCGTGCATCCGCAAGGGCTCTTCGCTCCGGTTATCACCACCGGCGCCTGTGTGTCATTGACAAAGCGGAATACCGTCTCGGTGCGGCTCTTGCGGGCCACCCTGCCGAGGTTGCGGCTCTCGCTCTCGAATTTGAGCGGCGAGGCGGCCGAGGCTACGGCTATGCACGACACGGCCGCCGTGAGGGCTATTAATCGTCTCATCTGTCGTTAATGCACTTTTCCACGAAGAGCGTCAGCTCCACGAAATCCTCCACCGACAGCCTCTCCGGACGTAACGAGAAAAAGTCGTGCGTCCTGTCGCCTATCTCGGGGAATGTAGCCCTCAGCGAGTTACGCAGGGTCTTGCGTCTCTGGCCGAAAGCCCCCTTGACTGTTTTGGCGAACAGCTTCTCGTCGCAACCGAGGCTCTGCCTGTCGTTGCGAGTGAGCCTTATGACGGCGCTCTTTACCTTGGGTGGCGGGTTGAACACATTCTCATGTACCGTAAAAAGGTACTCTATATCGTAATAGGCCTGCAAAAAGACGCTCAGTATGCCGTAGTCGCGCGTGCCGGGCTTCTCGGCTATGCGCACGGCCACCTCTTTTTGCACCATGCCTACGCACTCGCTCACCAAATTGCGGTTTTCGAGCACCTTGAAGAATATCTGCGACGATATGTTGTACGGAAAGTTACCGATGATGTTGACACCGTCGGGAAACATTTCGTCCAGAGGCAGACGCAGAAAGTCGCCGTGTATGATGCGCGGCGCGAGGTCGGGCCACCGCTCCAAAAGGTAGTCGACGCTCTCGCGGTCTACCTCGGCGGCTTTCAGGTCGATATCGTCGCGCTCTAACAGAAACTGCGTGAGCACACCCATGCCCGGTCCCACCTCCAACGTATTGCCGGTGGCGAAGCCGGTGAGTGAGTCGCATATCCGCCGGGCTATCGACAGGTCGGTCAGAAAGTGCTGACCCAGCTGTTTTTTCGCTCTTACAGGCTCCATGTCGTCAGTTCCCCATTTCGCTGAGGAACTTGATGCGCACAAGGCGTATCTCCTCCTCGGTGTAGTCGCCGCCCAGCTCCTCCGCGGCGGCCTCTATGGTGTCGTCCTCGGCCTCCTCCTTGAAGTAGTCGTATATGTCGGCTACCTTGTCCTCGTCCACCACCATCTCTATGTAGTAGTCGATGTTGAGGCGGGTGCCCGAGTTGACTATGGCCTCTATCTCGGTCATCAGCTCGTCCATAGTGAGCCCTTTGGCGTCGGCTATGTCCTCGAACTCCATCTTGCGGTCGATGGCCTGTATGATGAAGACCTTGTTGCCGCTCTTGTTGACCACGCTCTTGACGATCATGTCCTGAGGACGCTCTATCTCGTGCTCCTCCACATACCGGGCTATCAGCTCGATGAACTCGCGGCCGAACTTCTGGGCCTTGCCGGCCCCTACGCCCGTTATGCCCGTCATCTCCTCTATCGTGACGGGATATTGCGTGGCCATATCCTCCAGCGACGGGTCTTGAAATATTACGAACGGAGGCAGACCGAGCCTTTTAGATACCTTCTTACGCAGATCCTTGAGCATGCCGAAAAGCTCCTCGTCGGCGGCTCCACCCCCTCCGCGGGGCGGTGCCGACACTATCGTCTCGTCGTCGCCCGCCTCTTCGTATTCGCAGTCGCGAGATATGCGGAACGGAGCGGGATGTTCCAAGTAGGCCCGTCCCTTGTCGGAGATGGAGAGCAGACCGTAGTTCTCTATGTCTTTGCCTATGAATCCGGCTATCACGCCGTTTCTTATCACTGTGTTCCAATAGGCGCTCTCTTCGTCGGAGCCTATGGCGAAAAAGCGGCTCTTGTGGTGGTTGTACGACTTTATCAGCGCCGTCTTCTTGCCGGTGAGCAGGTTGACCAGATGGTCGGCCTTGAATTTGTCGCCTATCTCGGCGAGGGCCTCCAGCACCGTAGTCATGCTTTTCGTGGCGTCCTCGGTGGGCTTGGGGTTGAGGCAGTTGTCGCAGTTGCAGCAGTTGTCCGGCTCGTACTCCTCGCCGAAGTAGTGCAGGAGCATCTTGCGCCGGCAGCTTGACGACTCGGCGTACGACACCGTCTCCATGAGCAACAGCTTGCCTATCTCCTGTTCGGCTATAGGCTTGCCCTGCATGAATTTCTCTAATTTCTGTATGTCCTTGTAGCTGTAGAAGGCTATGCAACGTCCCTCTCCGCCGTCGCGTCCGGCGCGTCCGGTCTCCTGATAGTAGCCCTCTAAGCTCTTGGGTATGTCGTAGTGTATGACATAACGCACGTCCGGTTTGTCTATGCCCATGCCGAAAGCTATGGTGGCGACTATCACGTCCACCTCCTCCATGAGGAATTTGTCCTGATTCTCGGCGCGGGTGGCCGCATCCATGCCGGCATGATAGGGTAGGGCGCTGATGCCGTTGACCTTGAGCAGGTCGGCTATTGCCTCCACCTTTTTGCGACTGAGGCAATATATGATTCCCGATTTGCCGGGGTTCTGCTTTATGAACTTTATCAGCTCCTTGGAGGCTCCCGCCTTGGAGCGCACCTCGTAGTAGAGGTTGGGGCGGTTGAACGACGACTTGAACACCTTGGCGTCCATCATGCCGAGGTTCTTCTGTATGTCCAACTGCACTTTGGGGGTGGCCGTGGCTGTGAGCGCTATTATAGGAGCCGGACATATATCGGCTATGATGGGCCTTATGCGTCGGTATTCCGGTCTGAAGTCGTGGCCCCATTCGCTGATGCAGTGGGCCTCGTCTATGGCGTAGAACGATATCTTCACATTGCGCAGAAAGGCCACGTTCTCCTCCTTGGTGAGCGACTCGGGGGCGAAATAGAGCAGCTTGGTCTTGCCCGCCAACACATCCTCGCGCACTTTCGACACCGCCGACTTGTTGAGCGACGAGTTCAGGAAATGGGCCACACCATCGTGCATGCTGAAGGTACGCATGGCATCCACCTGATTCTTCATGAGGGCTATGAGTGGCGATATGATGA
>CAMWRR010000164.1 GCA_947176715.1 uncultured Rikenellaceae bacterium
GTGTCCCGCGTTTTTTATCCGTTTTTAACCGCCGATGGGACACGGCAATAAAACAATAAAAATGAAACGACTTTTATTTTGCGTCGCTTGTGCGGCAGGCATGTTCCTCATTCCGGATTACGCCTCGGCACAAAAACAGATTGTGGTGCACTCGGAACCGTCGGATGCCACGATATACATCAACGGCGTCAACACCAATCAGAAGACACCGGCCATAATCGGCAAACAGAAAGGGAAATCGTTCACCATCGGATTCAAAAAAGAGGGATACGAAGACGGCAAACTACTAGTGGTCAAAGCCAAACAATTCAACGGCAAAACAGAGTTCCCGTCCGAGCTGATGGGCCGCCTGACACCCACTCCCTACAAGAAAGACCCGACAATAGTGGCAGGCGAGGCCAATAACATGGTCAGCCGCGACAGACCCGGGCAGACGGCATTAGAGGGGACCATCATCCGTTGGTTCTTCGACTCAGATCCCCGAGGTGCGCGTATATTCTGGCGCGTGGTATCGAGCATTCCGCAGATAGTCAAGAACACCAACGAATCGTATCTCGGCACTATCCCCTACGAAGATACCCGCTCGTTCAACATACTCGGCCTCACCTACGAGAACTCGCGCGACGTGCAGATAGAGATAAAGGTCAGCAAGAGCGGCTACGAAGATCAGGTAAAACGCTTCAACGTGCGTCAGGCCATAGACCAACAGGAGATAAGCAGCTTCTTCGAGCTGGTCAAGAAAGAACAATAGTCTCACAGGAGACGTAACACACAAAAGGGAGCCCCATAGATATGGCGCTCCCTTTTATCTTGTTATTAGGGAAAAGCATCCTCTCGTCGCAGGACACACCCCGCTGTGGGCAGAAGCCTACCCAAGAGAGTGCAGTTAATCTATAAGTGCTACTCGCTAAAATGACCTAACCGCATGATACTCTCGCAGGCACCAACCCTTATGACATCGGACGAACCATTATAATAACCGCACCGTATATCAACCACATTCTCACCTAACAACATTGAATACGGACACCCGAACCCTCATACCGCACTCCTCGAACGCGCAGGATATTCCCGGACCATGCCCCGGTTTATTTTACGAAGAGCTCAAATCAACCGACAATTACGAATCGAAAATATTATATGGGCGACAATTAATACTATTAAACACAAGAAACGCATAGCCACCAATATTTTTTATTGAATTTTTCTTTTTTCTTTTAATTCTTTATTCTATATTTGTAGAGACATTATTCGACAGAGTTTAGATACATGAATTTTGAATGTGTAACCCAAATTTAGTGTCGAATACATAGTTGAAAATAACCGTCCCGAAGGCTCAATGTTTACGGGGCATATTAATAACATCTAAATTTTTTAACTATTAAGAAGCTATTCTTTATCGCAACTTTAGTTGCAACCGTTGGCCTGGCCAGCTTGACTTATGCGTTTAGCAAAAACAATCAAAACAAAGGCTTGAGCGAAATTCAGCTCGCTGCTATTGAAGTGCTTTCGACGGATGATGATCCGGGCGACGACGGAATGACTTGTTATAATTCAATTACCACTAATGATGCTGATGGCCTGTGGGTCCGGTATTGCGGCGACTGTGATAGACCTCTTGCCGGAAGACCTGATGATTTCAGTGATAAAGGTACATGTCCTAGATAGTGAATTTAATGAAAAAACTCATTAAAATTATGGTATCGGCATTGTTCATAATGCCGATACTTGTATCTTGCCAAAATGACGGCAAGGTACTCAGCATTGGAAAGCCCGAATTTATAAAAGGATTTCCTGTCACGGTCAGCAATCTGCAAAAAATTGAGAGTTTCAACTGCGATGAGATAGGTATACAAAAAGTAAAGGTCTTAGACTCCTCGCTTATTATAACGAGGTCAAACATCTGGGCTATATACTCGCTCGACGGTAATAAAAAATACGGTGAGTGCTTGAGGTTAGGGAATGGTCCGGGAGAATTTGCGCCTTATCTTCCAGATATTAACTGGTGTCATCTCTTCACCGAAAACGACTCTCTGTTCCTATATGCCCCGGATATACAAAAAGGTTATGTTTGGGGATACAACATCTCGGAGATCTTGGCAGGCATTAAGCGTACGCCACATTCTGTTGTGAATAGCGACACTATCACAAGCGCAATGCCGGCAATAGTTTGCGGGAGAGATAAAATCATCGTCTATCAGCCGGAATACAACTATACCAAGATTCAAAGGATGTTGTACGAGGGAGACACCTTGCGTCAGATGCCGGTGACCAAAGGCATAGACGGGATAACCCTCAGCGGACAGGCCGATATGAACATCCTTTCACGAATCACCTGTTACAACGCCGCCGCCGACAGGTTCGTCGAAGCAATGGTTTTCCTCAATCAGATAAACATAATCTCGGGAGACGGCACCGAAGGCAAGACCATCTGTGTAGGTAAACGGCTCGACGACATCTCTAATCTTGAAGAAATGGACTATTTCGAGTTAAGAAGGGGCTACATAACGGCATCGGCATGGGACAAAGGCTTCGGTGCGATATATTCCGGTGTCACGGGATTGGAGTCTCAGCAACACCCTTCCAGCAATACCCAAATCCAGTTCTTCGACTGGGAGGGCAACCCCAAGTGCCTTGTAGAACTCCCTCGTGACATATTGTCAGTTGATATCGACTTCGCAAGCAACATAATGTATGCGATAGACCGCCAGAACGACAAGCTGATAGCCTACGACGCCACGGAGATAATACAGTGTCTCGGAGAGTGACGGTGATTCGCCGTCGTCAAAAGGAGACCTATTCGTTAACTATAAAAGGCCGGTTCCTGTAAAAGAGGAACCGGCCTTGATTATATTTACCGGGAGTCTTTTTTAGCGAAACCGCAATAAATCGCGGTATATCACAACTGTCCCGGATGAGAGTGACCTTTCAAGAAAATCTCCGCATTACCTATTTGCCGGCCACATACTCGTCGGCCATCTCCTTGAGCTTAGCCGACCTCTTTTCGCTGTCGGGGTGCGACGAAAACATCTTCTGCACGGTAGAGGCCTTGCTACCCTGCGACAGCTCCACGAGCTTAGCCAAGGCATTGGAGAGTCCGTAAGGGTCGAAGCCGTGTCCGGTTGCGAACTCGAAGCCGTATTTGTCTGCGGCATACTCCTGTTTCTGAGAGAATTGCGCGTCGGTGAAAGCTGCCACTAAGTCGCCGAGGGCCGATTCCGAAAGTTTGGCCGCGGTACCGCCTGCCGCACCGGCTGCATTGACGGCTGCCGAAGTCATATAGGCGGTCTTGATAGCAGCTTTGGCATCGCCGTGCACCACATGACCGATCTCGTGACCTATTATACCCATGAGTTCGTCGTCGTCCATAATATCCATCAGAGAGCTGAATACGCGTATGCTTCCGTCGCCGCAAGCGAATGCGTTGATATCTATGACATGGTACACCTTGAAGTTGAGTTTAAGGCCGTTAACCTCCGTGATATTCTCGGTCAGACGTTTAAGACGCGCACCGTACTCGGTGGTCTCGTCGGCTATGGGGTTGTGTTCGTCCATCCATACTACCGACTCATGGCTCAGACGAGCTATGTCGGCATCGGTGAGGCTTACTGCGGTGGCTACATCCGATGCGGCCTGTACCAACTTGCCGGTGTTCAACGTTTTGCCGCCTATTCTGAGCTGGGCGGAGACCTCCGTGGCAGACATTGCCAATGCCGCGACGGAAAAGAGAATCAATAGCTTTTTCATCTCGTAAAATATTTATTCGTTTAAAATACAGTCTTTTCTTCATCGGACTCTAAGCCCGTCTCACCCCTCGGCTCACCGAAACGATGATTTACCGGACGGCAAATATAACTATTTTTTTATCGTGCCGGCACTATCGTTCCAATACATTAAAACCCACGCGTCCGGCAGCGGACAGAGAGCAAAGCCCGGAGACGGACCTCACGGCAGACAGCAATAAGAAGACGCTGTATATCCGAGATTTGCACACACAAAATATTATTACTACATTTTCAGGTCCGTATTACACGAGGGTCGGATATAAAATAATGTCTAACAA
>CAMWRR010000165.1 GCA_947176715.1 uncultured Rikenellaceae bacterium
AACTACGAATCGCTCACCAAGTTCATCACGGAGAAGATAAAAGACCTTGGCACATCGGCATGTCCCCCTTACCACTTAGCCGTAGTGATAGGCGGCACATCGGCGGAGGCCAACCTCGCCGTTGTCAAAAAGGCGTCGGCAGGCTATCTCGACCACCTGCCCACCGAGGGTAACGAGGGCGGTCAGGCGTTCCGCGACCTCGAATGGGAGCGCCGCATAACCGAGATATGTCGCAACAGCGGAGTAGGCGCACAGTTCGGCGGCAAATATCTCGTTCACGACGTCCGTGTGATACGCATGCCGCGTCACGCCGCATCGTGCCCCGTAGGCATAGGCGTTAGTTGCAGCGCCGACCGTAACATCAAGGGCAAGATAACCGAAGAGGGCATATTCCTCGAACAGCTCGAAAAGAACCCCGCCCGTTTCATGCCCGCCAAGGCTCCAGCCCTGTCGCCCGCCGTAGAGATAGACCTCGACGAGGGTATGGACAAGGTGCTCGCCGAGCTGACCAAACACCCCATCAAGACGCGCCTCAACATCAAAGGCACGCTGATAGTGGCCCGCGACATAGCTCACGCCGAGATCAAGAAGATGATAGACGCCGGCAAACCAATGCCCGAATATTTCAAGAAGCATCCCATATACTACGCCGGACCCGCCAAAACGCCGTCCGGCATGGCATCGGGCAGCTTCGGCCCCACCACCGCAGGACGCATGGACCCCTACGTCGACCTCTTCCAGTCGCACGGCGGCTCTATGGTTATGGTCGCCAAAGGTAACCGCTCGCAGGCCGTGACCGACGCCTGCAAGAAACACGGAGGATTCTACCTCGGCTCGATAGGAGGCCCCGCCGCGATACTCGCCAAAAACAGCATCAAATCGGTAGAGGTCGTCGACTTCCCCGAGCTGGGAATGGAGGCCGTAAGGAAGATATACGTAGAGAACTTCCCCGCGTTCATTATAGTGGACGACAAAGGGAACGACTTCTTCCAACAGTTATAACGGAAAAGACGGGCGCTTTCGGATAAGCGCCCGTCTTTTTTTTATATCCGCCCGAAGATATCCTCGTGTTTATGGGCTGCGTTTATTTCCGTCCTGCACCACTACTTTCCGGCCCGGGTGAAGCGATGGGAGGCATGATTCTGTCCTCGTGCCTCGCAATGACAACAAACCAAGATACGCCGTAAGACGTACTGCCCGAACCACAAGGGGCGGTCTGTCACGAATCCCGCTATCGCATCCCGGGACAACAAGAAATGGGCGGACCGCCTCTATGCCTGTACATCTCTTTGCGAAGTTTTTGTAGTCCATTTATCGTCTTGCGAGCCGAAAAGTATTATCTTGCAGTCGGAAAACAGGTTATCCGTAATGAAAATCATCAGGGCGTCGGCCGGTTCGGGCAAGACATACCGCTTGGCATACGAGTACATACACACCGTGGTGGATGTTCCGTCGCGTTATCGCTCCGTGTTGGCCGTAACCTTCACCAACAAGGCCACCGAGGAGATGAAGAGCCGTGTGGTGAACGAGCTGGACGGGCTTTCGCGCCTCGACGACCACCCCTACATGGCCGATTTATGCCGTTCGTTGAAGCTGTCGCCACGGGAGGTGAAGGACAGGGCCGCCAAGGCGCTCGCCATGATATTGCACGACTACTCCCGCTTCGGCATAATGACGATAGACCGCTTTTTCCAGAAGATAGTGCGCGGTTTCGTCAGGGAGCTCGACCTGCAGAGCGACTACGGCATCGACCTCAACACCGATTATCTGCTCTCTCTGGCCGTCGATTCGCTCATAGACTCTACCGGGCACGACGCCGGACGCCGCCGGTGGATAACCGGCTACATAGACGGCAAGATAGCGGAGGGCAAAGGGCGCGATGTCAAAAAGGAGCTGACCGATTTCGCACAGATAATCCTGCGGCCGGAGTTCGGCAGCTATCCCCAAGGCGAACGTCTGGAGGCAATGGGGCGCTATCTGGCCTCTACGACAGAGAGGAGCCGGATTATCCCGGAACAGATACGCAAAAGGGCCTCCGACGCGCTGCAGGTCATAGATGCCGCCGGGCTGCAGGAAGCCGACTTCGCACGCAAGAGTCAGGGTGTCTACGGCTACCTCGCCAAGATAGCCTCCGGAGGCGACAAGTTCGCACAGAACAGGTACGTCACCGATGCCAGAGAGGGTGTGGCGTCCATGTGGAAAGGGACGGAACCCGTGCGCGAGAGTCTGATACCGGTGCTGAAAGAGATGTACGCCCTCAACGAGGAGCTTACGGCCTATCGGATAATATCGCGATTCTCCCGCGAGTATATGATTCTCGGCGACATATCATCGGAGTTAGACACGGTGTTGCGCAACAACAACACCATGATACTGAGCCTTACCGACTCGTTGCTATCGCGCCTTACACGCGGCAACGACGCCCCGTTCATCTACGAGAAGAGCGGCACCATGTTCGACACATTCCTGATAGACGAGTTTCAGGACACCTCCACGGAACAGTGGGGCAACTTCGCGCCGCTCATAAACGATGCCATATCCCGCACGGAAGAGGGACGCGAGAGTGTTGTCATAGTGGGCGACACCAAGCAGTCGATATACCGTTGGCGCGGCGGCGACTGGCGTCTGATAGAGGGTAGCCTCATCGACGCGATAGACCGTCCGGAGGTAGTGACCGTCGACCTGCTCGACACCAACTGGCGTAGCCGTCGCAACATAATAAGGTTCAACAACTCGCTGATGCGTTCGGTGGTGGAGTCCTGCAACGCCACGCTCAACGGCAGGGTAAAGGCGGCTTTCGACGACAGACGCATAACAGCCTCGCAACGCGACGGTCTGCTCGACCTGCTAGACAAGGCCTACATAGGCATGGAACAGGGGTATAGCCCTAAAAACAGCGACGAGAGCGGGTCGGTGGTGTTGCGTCTCATCGGCAAGGAGAAGGGCGAGAGCGTAACCTCCGTGCGCAAAAGAGCTCTCGATGCCATGGTGGCCGACATAGAGCGGCTGCAGGATGCGGGTTACAGCGCATCGGAGATGGCCATACTGGTGCGCACCACCAAAGAGGCCCGCACGGTGGCGTCGTATCTTCTCGACTACAAACGCGAGAATCCCGACAAGAGATATTGCTACGAGGTGGTGTCGTCCGAGGCCCTGAGCGTAGGCGGTGCGCCGGTGGTGCGTTTCGTGCTGGCGGCGTTCGGTCTGGCCCTTAACGGCGACGACCGCATGAGCTTGGCCTCTTTCAACGACTACCTCGGACGAGACATGTCGCAGAGGCTCGACGAGAGCGACTCGGCTACGATAGAGACACTCCGGTCGGTATCGTTGGAGGAGGCTTTCGAGCTTCTGTGCCGACGATATTCGTTGGGTGACGACAGTCGCGGCGTGGCCTATCTGCAGGCCTTTCACAGCATTCTGCTCTCCTTTTCGGGGCAGGCGGCCGACATACCCTCCTTTATGGATATGTGGAGCCATCACGGCGACAAAAGATACATAGCCCTTCCCGAAGGTCAGGATTCGATAACGGTGCAGACCATACACAAGGCCAAGGGGCTGGAGTACGATGTGCTGTTCATGCCTTTCGCATCATGGGAATTAGGGCTGAAGTCGGGGAGCAAGATACGCGTGACGGAGCCGGCCGAGGGATACGAGCAGGCGGACGACCTCGTGATAAGCGCCGAGGCCTCCCTTGCCGACAGCCCGTTCGCCTACTCCTATCTGCGCGAAGAGGTGATGAATGTCATTGAGAGCGTCAACACCCTCTACGTAGCCCTGACACGTGCCGCGGACCACTTGATAGTCAACGTACTGCCGGACATAAACGGCTCCGACAACGTAGGGGCGCTGATAGCCGCCGCCGTCAGGGCGGAGGGCGACAGAGCCTTCATACGCAACTAGGTCCCCTCCCTCCACGACAAGAACATGGAGGGCATCGTAGCCGACGACGGAAGCATACGTTTCGGCACGGAGACC
>CAMWRR010000166.1 GCA_947176715.1 uncultured Rikenellaceae bacterium
TGTCGAGTGACAAAGTAACTCCCCCGGAAGGGCCCGCCGGGAGGCTCTCCATGAAGTGGTCCGGCTGAAAGCCCCTGCCAGGAGGCTACGGCTGAAAGCCCCGCCGTAAGGCACAAAATCCCTCGACAGCAGGATAGAGAAGAGGGTTGGAAAAACAATTCCAACCCTCTTCTCTATCCTACCGTCGTCCCCTCGCGGACATCTCGTTCCGGTGTTACGGCGACCAGATCGCCGTTGTGGTCTTCCACCATCAGAATCATGCCTTGGGAGGTTATTCCTTTAAGCTCCCGGGGTATGAGGTTGACGAGTACGAGTATCTGTTTGCCTATCATCTGCTCGGGTGTGTAATGTTCGGCTATGCCGGAGACTATTACGCGCCTGTCGATGCCGGTATCGATAGTCAGTTTCAGCAGCTTCTTGGTCTTGGGGACCTTTTCGGCCTCCACTACGCGCGCTATGCGTATATCCATCTTCTGGAAATCGTCGTAGCTGACGGGCTCTTTCTGCGGCTGAGGCTCGAAACCGGCGGCGGCGTTGGCCTCCTTGGCCGCTTCGAGCTTGGCCAACTGAGCCTCAATGACGCTGTCCTCTATCTTCTCGAAGAGCAACTCGGGCTTGCCTAAAGCGTGACCCTCGGGCAGTATGTCGGACGAGCCGAGAAGCTCCCACGACAAAGGCTCCACACCGAGCATTGCCGACAGCTTGGCGGCGGAGAACGGTATGAACGGCTCCATAGCTATGGAGAGCGACGCGGTTATCTGAAGCGCAATGTTGAGAATGGTTGCCACACGGGCGGGATTCTCCTTATATACCTTCCACGGCTCGGTGTCGGCCAGATATTTGTTGCCGAGACGGGCTATGTTCATCATCTCCCTGAGGGCGTCGCGGAAACGGTAACCCTCTATGTAATCCTCCAGCAACTTCTTGGATGCCGCCACTTGCGAGAGTATCTCCTTGTCGAAGTCGGTCATCTCGCCTCGCGCGGGAACCTTACCGTCGAAATATTTGCCGGTGAGCACGAGGGCACGATTGACGAAGTTGCCGAGTATGGCCACCAGCTCGTTGTTGTTACGGGCCTGAAAATCGCGCCATGTGAAATCGTTGTCCTTGGTCTCGGGGGCGTTGGCGCAGAGAACGTAGCGTAGCACATCCTGCTTGCCGGGCATGTCGGCCAGATACTCGTGAAGCCATACGGCCCAATTACGCGAGGTCGATATCTTGTCGCCCTCTAAGTTGAGGAACTCGTTGGCCGGAACATTGTCGGGCAGTATGTATCCGCCGTGGGCACGCAACATGGCCGGGAAGACTATACAGTGGAAGACTATGTTGTCCTTGCCTATGAAGTGCACCATCTTGGTCTCGGGATCTTTCCAGTATCTCTCCCAGTCGGGGGTGAGATCCTTGGTGGCCGATATGTAGCCTATGGGGGCGTCGAACCACACGTATAGCACCTTGCCCTCGGCACCCTCCACCGGCACCGGTATGCCCCAGTTAAGGTCGCGACTGACGGCACGGGGCTGCAGACCGAGGTCGAGCCAGCTCTTGCACTGGCCGTAGACGTTCGGTTTCCACTCCTTGTGACCGTCGAGAATCCACTCGCGCAAGAAAGACTCGTGCTTGTCGAGCGGCAAGAACCAGTGTTTGGTCTTGCGCAACACGGGCACCGAACCCGAAATAGCCGATTTGGGGGCGATAAGATCGGTGGCGTTGAGCGTAGTGCCGCACGCCTCGCATTGGTCGCCGTACGCCCGCTCGTTGCCGCAATGGGGGCATGTGCCTGTTATGTAACGGTCGGCCAGGAACTGACCCGCCTCCTCGTCGTAGAACTGTTCGGTCTCCTGTTCTATGAACTCGCCCTTGTCGTAGAGCAGACGGAAGAAGTCGGAGGCCGTCTCGGCATGGGTGGCGGAGGTGGTACGCGAATATATGTCGAACGATATACCGAGCTCCTCGAACGAATCTTTGATAATCTTGTTATACTTGTCGACGACATCCTGCGGCGACACCCCCTCTTTGCGGGCCTTTATGGTGATGGGCACCCCGTGTTCGTCGGAG
The DNA here is from genome assembly GCA_947176715.1 of uncultured Rikenellaceae bacterium. Taxonomy (GTDB): domain Bacteria; phylum Bacteroidota; class Bacteroidia; order Bacteroidales; family Rikenellaceae; genus CASDZP01. The sequence goes on from CAMWRR010000166.1 coordinate 2,056, forward strand.
CCGCACACCCATTTGACGTCGGCACCCCTGCCGCGCAGATAGCGCACGTATATGTCCGACGGAATGTAGACGCCGGCAAGGTGTCCTATATGTACCGGACCGTTCGCGTACGGAAGCGCGGAGGTTACCAGATAACGTTTGAACTCTTTCATATATAAGTCGTGTTGTATTGTTTTATCTTACCACCGTCCACTCGGGATGGAAAAAACAGGGCGTGTACTCCACCTCATGGCCCATATCCGATGAGAATATCACCGTCACGAGATCGAAACGGACACCGCCCGCAAAATAGCCTCCGCAACGCGAGACATAGCCGTCGGCACCCTTTACCAGCTGCCGCATCTTGGCACCGCTCAACGAGTTGACTATACTATCCTTGAAGCGTTCCGACCGGCTCTTGACCTCCACTATCCTCAGCGTATCGTCACGAAGCGCTATTATGTCGATCTCGGCGCCTCTGTAACGCCAGTTGCGCTCCAAAACGGAGAAGCCCTGACGGCACAACCACCCGGCGGCTATCTCCTCGCCGAGCAGGCCCAGCTCCTTGTTGTTCATGACTCATGTCACCCGAGCAGGAACGACAGGTCGTCCGCCGAGGTGTAGTCCTTATCGGGCACACCGTAACGGAACAGGGTGAGCGGTCTGTCGCCCACAAGGCTCATCTTGCCGTTCTCCACTACGAGCATGCAACCCTCGCGCAGACCCGCCACGCACATGCCGCGGTTGGCGGCGAGGTATTCGAGGATGCGTTGCTGGCGCGTCTCGCCGGCATGGCCCTCGGGATGGGTATCTATATAGTGGGGATTTATCTGGAAGGGTATAAGCCCCAGTGTCTTGAACGATATAGGCTCAACTATGGGCATATCGTTGGTGGTGCAAAGCGTAGGACAGGTAACATTGGAACCGGCGCTCCAGCCTATATAGGGCGCACCCTCGGCAACCTTGTCGCGTATGGCCGACATAAGACCGTTGTCGTGCATCATCTTGACCAGACGGAATGTGTTGCCGCCGCCCACCATAACAGCCTCGGCCGAGCGTATGGCCGCCGCGTGGTCGGCATAACGATGCACCGAATCGACCTCTATGCCGAGCGGAGCGAGAACAGCCGCCACCTTGGCCTGATATTCGTCGAAGCCGAACGTTACGGCCGCGTAAGGCACGAACATGACCTTGCGTACCTTGCCGAGGAAGTTGTCAATGTTGTGTTTGGGGTAGTCCAGATAGGATTCGCCCGCATTGGTGGAGTTGCTTATCAGTAACAGTCTCATGATGTATTGTCTTTTTTAATTTGTCGGCCAGCCGTATAGGGAACGGCAGGTTAGTTATGCAAATATAGCTATAAATTCAAAACGATAAACAAAAATCGTTCGGGGCGGGGTGGCTCTGCTTTGATTTCAAGCGGTGACGGAGAGCGGGCCGGAGACTGCGGGGGACCGCAACTTGCGGGAGGTTTTATAAGTGCGGTTGGAGACCTTTTGTTAATAAGGCTTATAGTTTCGTTACTCTCCCTTGCGGGCCTCCGGTGGGGGGATTTTCTGCCCACCGCGAGGTGCGGCCCGCTCGGCCTTTCCGCTACGCTACAAGTCCGCCAAGAGGAAAGGCTTACGGTCCTCGTGCCTCGGACCGGATAGAGTGAGTTGTGTTTAATGTTCCTTGCTCCGCTCGGACATCGCAACGGATATAAGTCTTTCCGGGTAGCAATAATAAATATATATAATGCACTTTTTACAGGAGTATGATAGTTAATCTTGCCAACAGTGTCGGTTATTTGGGGATAACTCTTTTGATTTCAAGCAGGAACGGAGAGCGGGCCGGAGACTGCGGGGGACCGCAACTTGCGGGAGGTTTTATAAATGCAGTTAGGTGCTTTTAGCGAATAACGCTTATAGCTTCGTTACTCTCCCTTGCGGGCC
>CAMWRR010000167.1 GCA_947176715.1 uncultured Rikenellaceae bacterium
CTATTGCGAATATCACCGTCAGGCCACCGAGGCGCAACAGGCGGAGGACACCGGGAAGATACGCGCATTCCAACGCATGATAGGGTGGCATCTGCTCGACAACGAAAACACCGTCGTAAGACGCGGCACCGACAGCATAGCCATCATAGGCGTCGAGAACTGGGGCGAGCCCCCCTTTCCTCAGCACGGCGACCTGAGTAAGGCGATGCGCGGCACCGACAGCGTCGGCTTCAAGATACTGTTGAGCCACAACCCCATGCACTGGCACTACGAGATAAGGGACAACGCCGACTCCGACATCGACCTGACGCTATCGGGCCATACCCACGCCATGCAACTGAAATTAGGCGACTACTCCCCCGCCGTCATGCGCTATCCGGAATGGGGCGGCCTCTACGGGAACGACGGCAAACGGCTCTACGTCAACCGTGGCGTGGGCTACATAGTGCCGTTCCGCTTCGGAGCATGGCCGGAGATAACGGTGATAACGCTAAAGAAGAGCGAATGACAATCAGCGTACTATCTAAGTGTGCGCGCATCATACATACACCCCTGCCATATATCCCGCTCGGTCAGCCTCTTTTCCAGCATGGTTATCAGGGTGTTGTTGCGTATGAGACCCCATGACGGACCTATATGGAAGCGCGGAGGGGCCTCGCCTGCGAAACGCTCCACCACTATGTCGGGTCTCAGGCGCATCAGTATCTCGCAGAAGAAGTCGATATATTCGTCGCACTCGAAGAACGAGTATCTGTCGGGATGGGCCATATAGTCGCGCTCCATTGCGGTGCCGCGGAACACCTGCAGCTGGTGGAACTTGACCGTATCCAACGGCAGGGCGTTGATCTGCTCCACCGACCTTATCATATCGTCGCGGCTCTCGCCCGGCAACCCCAGTATGAAGTGGGCGCCCACATGTATGCCCCGCTCGGCAGTCATCCCGACGGCACGGCGCGAGCACTCGAACGTATGGCCGCGGTTGATGCGCCGCAAAGTGTCGTCATAGACCGACTCTATGCCGTACTCCACCACCACATGGCAACGCTCCGACAGCCCGGCGAGGTAGTCGAGCTTGGCCTCGTCGACACAGTCCGGACGGGTACCTATCACTATGCCGACCACCCCCGGAACCGACAACGCCTCCTCGTAGAGAGCCTTCAGCTCGTCGAGCGGCCTGTATGTATTGGAATATGCCTGAAAATAGGCCAGAAAGCTGTCGGCACGTCGGTATCGGGCCGCATGGAACTCTATCCCCTCCTCTATCTGGGTGCGGACGCTCTTGAGAGAGGTGCAATAGGAGGGGTTGAAGGCGTCGTTGTTGCAATAGGTGCATCCGCCGCGCGAGACGGTGCCGTCTCTGTTGGGACAGGTGAAACCCGCGTCGATGGTAACTTTCTGTACGCGTTCGCCGAACAACTTCCGGAAATAACCGGCATAGCTGTTGAAGCGCCTCGAATCGCCCCAATGGTATATTTTGTCCTCTTTAGGCTCCATAACGAACAAAAATAGCTATTTTTTTATAACTTTACATCATGATAGGAGCGTTTCACTCTTGCAGAAAGCCGGACATGCGGACGATGCCGCCTCTCTGCCCAACGGACAGAACGCCCCTGAACCAACTGACGCAAGTATGATAAAAGCCACCGTTTTGGGTAGCGGCACATCCCAAGGCGTGCCTATAATAGGTTGCAGATGCGAGGTTTGCAGCTCGCACGACAGACACGACAAACGTCTGCGCTCGTCTCTTCTCGTATCGCAGAGGGGTACCACCGTAGTGATAGACGCGGGTCCCGACTTCCGTTATCAGATGCTACGCGAGGGTGTCGACGACATAGACGCCATAATATTCACCCACGGCCACAAAGACCACACCGGAGGACTCGACGACGTAAGGGCGTTCAACTACGTCAAGCAAAAAAGCGTGGACATATACGCCAACGCCGAGACGATGGATACCATACGCAAAGACTACGACTACGCATTCGCGGAGCACCCCTACCCCGGAGTGCCGGAGCTGACCCCGCACATAATAACCGGCGACGAGACATTCACCGTGGGCGGCATGGCGATAACCCCGATAAAAGGGCGTCACTACATGATGGAGGTGCTCGGATACAGGATAGGTCCGCTCGGGTACATCACCGACATGAACCGTATAGAGAAGCACGAGACAGACAAGCTCGCAGGGGTCGACACTCTGATAATAAACGCATTGCGGCACGAGAAGCACATATCGCACTTCTCGCTCGGCGAGGCTCTCGATGTCATAGATACGATAAAACCGCGTCAGGCCTTTCTTACCCATATATCGCATCAGATGGGGCTGCACAGCCGGCTCGTGGAAGAGTTGCCCGCAGGAGTGTCACCTGCCTACGACGGCATGGTGATAGAGATACAGGACGACAAATAAAACTTAACGATATGAATTTCAACAACAAGACAGTTCTCATAACAGGTGCGTCATCGGGCATAGGCATGGCTCTGGCGCGCGAGTTCTCATCGTTGGGGGCCAACATAATAATGGGCGCGCGAAAAGAGGACAAACTCGCGGAGTTGGCCGCAGAGCTGGCCGCAAAAGGGGGCGAGACAGTCTACAAGCGTACCGACGTAAGCTCGCAGGACGACTGTTGCGCACTCGTAGAGGCCGGCGTGGAGAGATTCGGCGGCATAGACATCTGCATCTGCAATGCCGGCATCTCCATGAGGGCGTTATACGACGATGTAGATATGAGCGTGATACACCGGTTAATGGATGTCAACTTCTGGGGAACGGCATACACGGTCAAATACGCCCTGCCCTACATACAGAAGAGCCGCGGTTCGATAGTGGGGGTATCGTCGGTGGCCGGATTTCACGGCCTGCCGGGCCGCACCGGCTACTCAGCTTCCAAATATGCCATGCAGGGCTTGCTCGAGACCATACGCATAGAGAACCTCAAGAAAGGGGTACACGTGATGATAGCGGCCCCCGGATTCACAGCCTCAAACGTACGATTCTCCGCTCTCACGGCCGACGGATCGCCGCAGGGAGCCTCGCCGCGTCAGGAGGAGAAGATGATGACCGCAGAAGAGGCGGCACATCGTATAATAAAAGGTGTAGCCCGACGCAAACGCGAAGTGGTCATGGACTTCAACGGCAAAGCCACAAAACTAATAAAGAAATTCTGCCCCGCACTCTTAGACAGACTCTTCTATAACCACATGGCCAAAGAGCCTGATTCACCGTTCAAATAGAGATGAGGCGATTCTGATGCGAATCGCCTCATCTCTGTTTGAACGGTGAATCAGGCTCTTTTGTGGTATGAGTCGGTGCCTCCGTTTGATCGGTGCCTCCGGCGGCCACTTCATGGAGAGTTACTTTTGTCACTCGACAAAAGTAACCAAAAACGAGGGGGCACAGCCCCTTTTGAATTGCGGCCAGTTCAGTGATGCCGAGGAAGTTTTGGTGTGCACTTTGTGAGAAATGATACGGCGGAAGCGGATTCAATGTAGCTGTTATAGTTTGTGACTAAGAAAGGTTAATTTTATTTTCTTTGCGATTGGCGAAACGGTAAAATGCTGTAATGTTAACGAAGATATGCGCATTAGCCGAAACTTTCTGCGCTATGTGTCATGAACTATTCAGTCACGGCTTGAACTTTAATTTCTGCCCGCAGTAAGGCACGGCCCGTGTGCCAGCGAGGGCATCGAACACAAATTCCACTCTCCCGGCACCGAGCGTAGCGAGAGCCGTAAACACATTCCACTTGACGGACTTGTAGCGTAGCGGAAAGGCCGAGCGGGCCGGAGCCTCCCCCACACGGAGGCCCGCAAGGGAGAGTAACGTAGCTATAAGCGTTATTCGATTAGTTTATATAAAATCACCTTTTTATGTCTACCGCTTGGGCGGTCCCCCGCAGGCTCCGGCCCTGTGAACCTCTCCAACCTCACGCTAACGTCAAAACTCCAGCACAAA
>CAMWRR010000168.1 GCA_947176715.1 uncultured Rikenellaceae bacterium
GACAACCACGCTATCAAACAACATGCCCGAATACGATTTTATATCTCGATACCCGGGGACGTTCCCGAAAGCATGATTAACCTATTTCAGTCGCGGATGAAAAAATATTTCAGTCCGTAACCGGCACATATACGACAATAATAGACTAAAACTCAGCAATAAACGTTTTAGCATATACAATACGGAAAGTAATAGGTTAGCAAAAAAATCATCATAAAAGTTGTTTACTTAAATAATATTACTATATTTGTGTCGTCAATCCGATTATGGCACGCTATTTGCGAGATTCCGTCTTGAAAAGATGAGGCAAATCGCACGCACGATATGGTGCCGGGATTCGTTAAATCGTTTTTCTGAAAGATTTTTTTCAGATTTTTTCAGAAAAAGACACAATAAAAAACAGAAGAATGACGTTTTTCATACACAATACAGCAAAGAACAAGGTTTCTTCATTTATTTAAGTTTGGGTTAGTAGTAAGGGACTTTTCCGATTTTGTCCCACAAGAAGAGAGCAGTCGAGACGACTCCTCTCTTTCTGTTTTTATCGGCACCCTCTTCGTTTCACCCCGCCACAGCATAGCGACACCGTCCCAGTCAGACACAGACGCAGGGCCATCCGCCAGCACATAACGCAAACCCCCGAGCCGACAAAATCGGCTCGGGGGTTTTATTTCCACAAAAGAGCGTCTACTCCTCTTTCGTCTTTTTCTGTCTGTCGGAGCGGCCGAACACCGATACATGCACATAACGCTTGGGGTTCTCCTTGATATCCACCAACAGTGCGTTAAGGCTGGCCGACGATTTGTCGAGATTGTCGTACACCCCGCCGTCGGTAAGCAGCTTGCCTATGGTACCCTCTTTGCTGGTGATGGCCTTGACGGTATTGTCCACATCGCCTACGGTGTTGTTTATGGAGGCGATCAGCTCCGGAAGCGATACGGTAAGTGTGTCGCTTATCATGGAGAGGTTGTCTATGGTGCGGCCCAACTGCGGTGCGGTGCGGCCAAGCTCGGCGGTAAGCACGCTCAGGTCGGAGGTTATGCCGGCCAGCTTGACACGGAGATCGGAGACGGCCATGTCGGCATTGCGGCTGGCTCTGTCGATGTTGCCGAGCGTGGACGATATGGATGCCACATTCTCGTCAGAGAGCACTTTGTTCAGCCCCTCGAGCGTCACCGACAGCTGGTCGAGAGCGCCGGTCAGCTTGCTTTTGACATCCTCTATCTGTTCGGCTATGTTGTTATCCACGGCCCCCTTGACGGTGTCGCCGTCGGCAAGAGGCACCTCGGAGTCGCCTATCTGCATCACTATGGCCTTGCCTCCGAGCAGAGATTTGTTCGCTATCACGGCCACGGAGTTGGAGGGTATGGCATATTTCGACTTCACCTTCATGGTGACGGTAACCGGCTCATACACCGACCCCACCTCTACGGCCGTAACGGCACCCACCTTGATGCCGCGTACCAACACCGGCGACGACACCTCTATATCGTTACTCTGCTCGTAATGAGCATAAAAGGTGTCGGTGTTCGACAATATATCCAAACCTCTAAGGAAAGTGATACCCCAATAGGTGGCGGCAATTATTATAATGCCGAATATCCCCATCCTAACCTCTCTTCTTATCTTCATACTCTCTCTTTTAATCAACATTAAGGAGCCACGGCGCGCGCATCGGCCACAGGTATCACGTCACCCGAAGCGAACGACACTATGAAAGCGTCGCCGAAACCTTTTGCACGCACCTCAGCCTGCAAAGATAACGCTTCTTGATAAGATTTCACATTACCGACGAAATATTTGTACCTGCCGTCTATCATGCGCTCCTCCGCCGACGAGGCGTAACACCCCAGCTCGGAGGCATTGCGCTTTATGGGCGACACCGCGCTCTTTATCTGTATCTTGAAACGCACGTTACGATAAGACGAACGTGCCGTACCCCCTGCCGTGGAGGCCGACGAGGCGCGTGGCGAAGCCGTAACCCCGGAACCGGCACCCGACCCCGAGGCCCCCTCCGACCCGGCGACTCCTCCGCCCGACGGTTTGACAGGCGACAAAGGATATTCCGCCCCGTAGACGGCGTCCATCTCCTTTTTATATGCCGCGAACGCCTCCGTTATCGAGAGGGCGATATTGCGGCATCCGGCATCCGACATCATATACTTACGCTCCGTCTCGTTGCTCAGAAAGCCTATCTCTGTCAGCACGCTGGGGGTGGCGGTACGCCAGAGCACGAGGAATCCCGCCTGTTTGACCCCGCGGTTGACCGAAGAGGAGGGCATGCGTTTGGCATATTGCTCCTGCAATATCTGCGAGAATCGCAAGCTACGCTCGAAATAGGCGTCCTGCATCAGCGAGAAGAGTATGTACGACTCGGCCGACGACGGGTCGAAACCGTCGTACACCTTCCGATAGTCGTCCTCGTAGGTGATAACGCTATTCTCGCGCATGGCCACGTCCATGTTCTGCTTGGTCTTACTGGTACCCATCACGTAGGTCTCGTAGCCGCACGGCGACGGCGAGGTGGCGGCGTTGACGTGTATGGATATGAACAGGTCGGCGTTGGAGTCGTTAGACTTGCGGCTGCGCTCCACCAGCGTGACGGCCTTATCGGTGCTACGGGTGTAGACCACCGTCACGTCGGGGAATCGCTTCCTTATCTGCTCGCCCACCGAAAGGGCCACCCGCAAGGTTATCTCCTTCTCGTTGCACCCCGCATAGTTGGCCCCGGGATCGCTCCCGCCGTGTCCCGCATCTATGACCACCTTACGCACGGCCTGTCCGCACGCCTGACGAGGCAGGCACGATATGGCCGATACCGCCAGAAACAAGAGCACTACCAATGGACGCTTCATATTAAGGTATCGTTTGTCCTTTTGAGAAATTTTCCTATTTTTGTGATTCGGACCAATGTGCCCGTACGCGTCTAACACACTGAAACAACGGATGTTTCGGCACGGATGCCATCTGCCGGCGGCACAACGGTCCTCTGCAAAGTTAAATAAATGCGGCGATTTTGCATCACGATAAGTTAAAATACCTGCTCACTGTCGCAGTCTCATCGCTTTTCCTACCGATGTTCGCCTCGGTGGGAGGCATAGAGGCTACCGCGTCGCCTCACCGTATCACAGCGGAGATGCCCGACACCGTCTACGGCAGTCGTCGCGAGGCACGCCGCCAGATGCGCGAGATGGTCAGGGAGATGATAACCGGCCCCGACACCCTCTCTGCGGATAGCGTAGCGATGCCGGCCGCAGACACCGTCGCCCCGGAGAGCCTGACAGCCGACACGCTATCTCCAGCGAAATCGTTCCTGCCCGACGTGGTGACCGGCAGCAGCAAGGACTCCATCGTCTACGACCTCAAACACAATCTTATATACATATACAACGACGGTCAGGTCAACTTTCAGGACAAATCGCTGACCGCCGACTTCATCAAAATGGATGTGGAGGGCGACCTCATATCGGCCTACGGCTCCGTAGACACCACCACGGGCCAGTACAAGAAGCCAGTGTTCAAGGAGGGGGAGACCGCCTACGACATGGACTCCATCATATACAACACCAAGACGGAGATGTCCACCATACACGGAGTGCTCACGAAGGAGGGCGAGGGGACGCTCCGTGCAAGGAAGATAAAGAAAGCCGACGACGAGATATACAACATAGCGGGCGGCACCTTCACCACCTGCGACGCCGACCATCCTCACTTCTATCTGGCCATGACCAAGGCACAGTATGTCAACGGCAAGAACACCAAGAAGATGATAATAGGGCCGTCGTACATAGTGCTGGAGGATGTGCCGTTGCCCATAGGTGTGCCGTTCGGCTTCTTCCCCATGATAAGCAGCCGTAACTCGGGGGTGATAATACCCACGGTGGGCGAGGAGAACATCAAGGGCTTCTATCTGCGTAACGGCGGCTACTACTT
>CAMWRR010000169.1 GCA_947176715.1 uncultured Rikenellaceae bacterium
CCCCGCCACCCACCCCCCCCCTCCGCCCCGCGGCCCGGCCAAGTCAAACACCCACCCCTCGAACGACCCGTCCGCCGCCCAGCCCGGGGGGGGGGCTATATATTGTGAAAGAGGGGCTGAGAATCTTTTCTTCTCAGCCCCTCTTTTTATGATATTATCGGCTCTACTCGCGCTCCTGCCATATCAGGGCAGAGGCACCCAGAACGGCGGCGTTTTTGCCGTCTATTCCCGAGGGGAGGAGTTTTACCTTGTTACGGAAGTTGGCGAGCATGTGCATCTCCATGTGTCTCTTGGTAGGCTCGAAGATATATTTGCCTGCTTTGGCCAGACCGCCGAAGAGGAATATGGCCTCGGGCGATGTTATGGCTACGGCGTCGGCGAGGGCCTGACCGAGCATCATACCGGTGTATTCGTAGGCCTCTATCGCCAAGGGGTCGCCGTTGAGGGCGGCTTTGGTTATCATCTCGGCGGTCAGGTCGTTGTACGATATGTTACGGAACTCCGAGTCTTCGAGGTGGTCGGCCAATAGCTTGAATGCGGTACGTTTGATACCGGTTGCCGATACGTATGTCTCCAGACATCCTTTTCGGCCGCAACCGCACATACGGCCTCCTTTGTTGACTATGACGTGGCCGAGTTCGCCCGCGAAGCTGTCGTGGCCGTATATGAGCTTGCCGCCCGATACGAATCCGCTGCCCAGACCGGTGCCGAGGGTCACCACGATGAAGTCTTTCATGCCTTTGGCGCCGCCGTATATCATCTCGCCTATGGCTGCGGCGTTGGCGTCATTGGTTATGATGATGGGGATATTCGGGTAATAGCGCTTCATCTTCTCCACGAAGGGTACGGTCCCTTTCCATACGAGGTTGGCCGCGTTCCAGATGGTGCCGTCGTAATAGTTGGCGTTGGGGGCGCCTATGCCTATGCCCATCAGCTCGAACTCTTCGCCCACGTTCTTGGAGATGTTGCTGATGCCTATGAACAGCTCCTCGAGATACTGGTCGAAATCGGGGAATTTGCGCGTGGGCACCACACCCTCGCCATACATGTTGCCTTCGCGGTCTACCAGACCGAATACGGAGTTGGTACCTCCTATGTCGATACCTACGACTAATTGTTTCATATCTTCATTTTTTAACTACGATTTCACAACCGATAACGGCCTTGTGCCGATTGTCTTTTCCGAACTTTGCTTATATTTGCATACTGATGCGATCGTAAGGTATGGCCTGCGATAGCATCGCCTCGGATTTTCAAAAGTAACGATTATTTTCGGTTTTCCGATTATAAACAGATGTATTTTTTCAAAAAAAGATAAAAAGATGTACTCATTAGAGGCGCTTTTGGCTATGTGCGACAGCTCTGTACGCTCTTTGGGTTACGATTGCGAACCGCATCTGCTCTACTATCCCATAAAATATACGCTCGATGCGGGGGGCAAGCGGTTGCGTCCGGTGATATTGCTGTCGGTGTGCGACATGTTCGGCGGCGATGTGGCCTCTGCCATGCCGGCGGCGATGGCCGTGGAGGTGTTTCACAATTTTACCCTGTTGCACGACGACATAATGGATAACGCCCCCACCCGCAGAGGTCGTCCTACGGTGCACAGAAAGTGGAACAGCAATGTGGCCATACTCTCGGGCGACGCCATGGTAATATCATCTTACGACATATTGTCGCAGGCTCCGGCCGACAAGCTGCCGCAGTTGTTGTCCGATTTTACGCTCCTTGGCAAGGGTGTGTGCGAGGGGCAGCTCTACGACATGGAGTTCGAGAGGCGCGGTTCCGATGTAACGCTCGACGAATACATAGAGATGATACGCCTAAAGACGGCGGTGCTCATAGCTGGGGCCGCACGTATGGGGGCCGTGCTCGGAGATGCCGACGAGGAGGCTTGCAGGCTCATATACCGTTTCGGTACCGATTTCGGTCTGGCCTTTCAGATACAGGACGATCTGCTCGACACATACGGCGACCCCGACACTTTCGGCAAGGAGATAGGGGGCGATATAGCCGAGGGCAAGAAGACCTTTCTGCTAATAACGGCCTACGATGCCTTGGACGAAGAGGGGCGTCGCAGATTGGATGCCGAGCTGGCCTCCGACCTCGACAGAGGCGAGAAGCTCGCCCGCGTCAGAGCCATATACGACTCGGTAGGGGTGCGTGAGAGTGCGGGCCGGGCCATAAAGTACTACTACGACAAGGCCATGGAGGTGCTCGACCTCATAGACCGTCCCGAGGAGAGCAAGAGGGCGTTGCGGGAGCTGGCCGGCAAACTTATAGAGAGGATGAACTGACTTTCGACCCTCCCGTTTCCGGGCTTTAAGTGGCCTTATGCGATAAGGGGGGGCTTCGATGACAGATAAAAATTCACTGAGAAACGGAATGACACGCAAGGATATAGAGATAATGGCTCCGGTAGGCTCGTTCGAGTCGCTGTGGGGCGCCATAAAGGGGGGATGCGACGCCATATATTTCGGCGTGGGGCAGCTCAACATGCGTAGCAGCTCGTCGTTCAACTTCACTCTCGACGATCTGCACGCCATAGTGGCCACATGCAAGGAGCACGGCATCAAGAGCTATCTTACCGTCAACTGTATATTCTACGACGACGATCTGGCCGATATGCGCGCCATAATAGACGCCGCGGCCGAGGCCGGAGTGTCGGCCGTGATAGCCTCCGATCAGGCGGCCATACTCTACGCCCGCTCCAAAGGGGTGGAGGTACACATATCTACCCAGCTCAACGTCTCCAACATAGAGACATTACGTTTCTACTCGGCATGGGCCGACGTGGTGGTGCTGGCCCGCGAGCTCTCGCTCACTCAGGTGCGGCACATACACGAGGCTATCGTACGCGAACGGATATGCGGTCCCAAGGGCGAGCTTGTCAAGATAGAGATGTTCGTGCACGGGGCGTTGTGCATGGCCGTGTCGGGCAAATGTTATCTCAGTCTACACGAGGCCGATAAGTCGGCCAATCGCGGCAGTTGCCGTCAGATATGCCGCCGTTCGTACAGGGTCACCGACATGGAGACAGGGGCGGAGCTGGAGGTGGAGAACAAATACATAATGTCTCCCAAAGATCTATGTACCATAGATTTCATCGACAAGCTGATAGAGGCCGGAGTGAGCGTCTTCAAGATAGAGGGCAGGGCGCGTCCGGGCGAGTATGTCAAGCGCGTGACCGAGTGTTACGGCGAGGCCGTAGAGGCATACGCAGAGGGTCGCTACACCCCGGAATACGCCGCCGGGCTGAAGACACGGCTCGCTACAGTGTTCAACAGAGGATTCTGGGGCGGATACTACCTCGGCAAGCCGTTGGGCGAGTGGAGCGAACATTATGGCTCGTCGGCCGTCAAAAAGAGGCAATACGTAGGTAAGATAACCAACTTCTTCAAGAACATATCGGTGGTCGAGCTGGCCGTGGAGGCGGCACCGCTGTCGGTGGGCGAGGAGTTGATAATAACCGGAAACACCACCGGAATAGTGGAGACGGTCCCCGCCGAGATAAGGGTGGACCTCAAACCCGTGGAGACAGCCCTACAAGGGGTAAGATGCTCGTTCGCTGTGGACGAACCGGTGCATAGAGGAGATAAGGTCTATAAACTCGTGGATAATATTCTGTAAGGGGTCTTCTTTAGTTGTAAGAGGATGTTTTTGTTTGGATATTTTCTGACCGGGGTAAAATAATATTTCCGCTTTATTCCGTCCGTGCGTCAGCGAGGACATAAAACACAATTCCGCCCTACCCGGTCCGAGGCACGAGGACCGTAAGCCTTTCCTCTTGGCGGACCCGTAACAGAGCACAGGGGCCGAGCGGGCCGAAGCCTCCCCCAACGGAGGCCCGCAAGTGAGAGTAACGAAGCCATAAGCGTTATTCGCTAAAAACACCTAACCGCATTTATAA
>CAMWRR010000170.1 GCA_947176715.1 uncultured Rikenellaceae bacterium
CACAGCCGTTACAAGGCTTTTAAGCGCATGTATTAACTTTGCAATATCAAAAATTTATTAAGGTATATGGTATTAATACTTGACGGATAGGCAAGTCTATCGAAAGATTGGTTATTTATGATTTTGGATAAGGATTGTTTTTAGGATTCCAATCTCGCTAAGGTAAAAAAGCCGTTTCTGACGCACAGCAGAAACGGCTTTTTGTATCCTCTGCCAGATGCACAAAATCCAGGGCTTGGCGTCGGATAACCGAAAAGATGGTTTTATTTCAAAAATTTACGGTCACTTTTCACAAGCCACTCAGTCTGCGTCATACTCTGCTCAATAAAAACGGCATTGATGTTTTCCATATTAGACAGACAGATAAGCTCATTGACAGTAGCATAATCGCGTATATTGCCTTTCAGATCAGGGTTAGCCTCCCGCCATTGCTTTGCCGTCACACCGAACATAGCTACATTCAGCACATCGGCTTCATTAGCATAGATTATGCTCGCCTGAGCCGGAGTAATCTCTGCAGGAATAAGATTCTGCTTTATCGCATCGGTATGTATGCGGTAATTTATTTTCGACAGTTCACGCTTCGCCGACCAACCCAGCTGCTGTTGCTCCTATGTTTTAAGCCGTTGAAACTCTTTTACTATGTAAATCTTGAACTCAGGACTTATCCACATCGCAAACTCAAAGGCGATGTCCTTGTGAGCGTATGTGCCGCCATATCTACCAGCCTTTGCCTGAACACTAATCGCATTTGTCCTCGCCACAAATTCCTTGACACTTATCTTGAAACTATTGAGACCGGACTGATTTTTAATTATGGCGAATTCGCCATAATTAAAATTGGGATTATATACTTTCTCCCAAATACCTATGAATTCGAGCGTATTACGGTTGCGTAGCCAATCGGTAATAAAAAAATCCCCGTCTTTGGCACGTAGCATGTCAGTCAGGCATATATAATCCTCGCCATCTACTTTTACAACATTTACCTCAGTCTCATTTACCGTGATCTTCGCCATCTGTTTTCAGGCCTTTAAGTGTTTCTGTTGCAAAGGTAATCCGGAATATTTGAATTTATCGTTGCCAGGGAATATTTATATGTGTGTTGTTGGTACAGTGTCTTGATGTCGGCAGGCTTCTTGTGTTGATTGTTAGTGTGTTGTGTGGGTTGCCGGGACGGTTTGTTTGTTGGTTGGGGAAATTTATGTATGCATCGAGGTGTTTGTTTCTGCTCTCGACTTTCCTTATCTTTGACTTCGTCTTAGATACCTCGCCTCGACAAAACCACACTCAGTTTGTTTTTGTTCTCGGCTTATTCGTATCTTTGTATCGTTAACAATTCTCGCTTTAATATGAGTTTCGTCCCGCTTGCAGAACGTCTCAGGCCGCAGACTCTCGACGATTATATCGGTCAGGAGCATCTTGTGGGGCCCGACGGTCTTTTCCGCCGCTTCATATCGAGCGGTGCGGTGCCGTCGTTCATATTGTGGGGTCCTCCGGGGGTGGGTAAGACCACTTTGGCCAAGATAGTGGCCCGTGCGCTCGACCGTAAGATGTACACCCTCTCGGCCGTGACCTCTGGTGTCAAAGATGTGCGCGAGGTTATATCCCAGGCCCGTGCCGACAGGTTCTTCGACTCACCATCGCCGTTGCTCTTCATCGACGAGATACACCGTTTCAGCAAGTCGCAGCAGGATTCGTTGCTGGGAGCGGTAGAGGAGGGGGTGGTGACGCTGATAGGCGCCACTACGGAGAATCCGTCGTTCGAGGTGATACGTCCGTTGCTCTCGCGTTGTCAGGTCTACACATTGGAGCCGCTCTCGGCCGCCGATCTCGATAAGCTGCTCCGTCGTGCCGTGGAGGAGGATGCCGAGCTTAAGAAGCGTCGCTTCGAGATAACGGAGACCGATGCCCTGTTCCGATTCGCAGGCGGCGATGCCCGCAAGCTGCTCAACATCCTCGATGTGTTGTGCGGTGCGGCTGATGGCGACGTGGTCATAGACGACAGCCATGTGATAGACGCCCTCAAGGAGAATGTCGCCACCTACGACAAGGGGGGCGAGCAACACTACGACATAATATCCGCCTTTATCAAGTCCATAAGGGGCAGCGACCCACAGGCGGCCATATACTATCTGGCCCGCATGATAGACGGCGGTGAGGACCCCAAGTTCATAGCCCGCCGACTGGTCATATCGGCCGCCGAAGACATCGGTCTGGCCAACCCCAACGCCCTGCTGTTGGCCAACGCATGCTTCGACGCCGTCTCTAACATAGGTATGCCGGAGGGGCGCATTCCGCTTGCCGAGGCTACGGTCTACCTTGCGACCAGCCCCAAGAGTAATTCGGCCTATCTGGCCATAGACAAGGCTTTAGGGTATGTGCGTTCCGGCGGTCGTCATGCCGTGCCGTTGCATCTGCGCAACGCCCCCACGGCCCTGATGAAAGAGTTGGGTTACGGGGCGTCGTACAGGTATGCGCACGACTATCCCGGCCACTTCGTACGTCAGGAGTATATGCCGGAGGAGGCCTCGTCGATGCGTTTCTACACACCGTCGGACAATGCCCGCGAACGCGAGACGGCACGGGTGCAGGAGGAGTACTGGAAAGGCAAATATTGACGGTGGCGCATGTGAAACCGAAGCTGTTACGAGCTTGCTAAAACATATCATTATGACGAAACAGGAAATCATATCTTCCATACCGATGATCTCCGATACCGATTCGGGGAATTTCTTCCTTATGGCCGGTCCGTGCGTGGTGGAGAGCCGCCAGTGTGTCATGACGGTGGCCGAGGAGGTGGTGTCCGTGGCGCGTGCGCTCAGGATACCGTGCATCTTCAAGGCCTCGTACCGTAAGGCCAACCGCTCTTCGCGCAGCTCTTTCACCGGGATAGGCGACATAGAGGCGTTGGAGATACTCGCCGAGGTGCGCGAGAGGTTCGGCGTCCCTGTGGTGACCGACATACACTCCGCCGCAGAGGCCGATATGGCGGCCCGTTATGTCGATGTGCTGCAGATACCCGCTTTCCTATGCCGACAGAGCGATATACTCGAAGCCGCCGCCGCTACCGGCAAGACGGTCAACATCAAAAAGGGGCAGTTTCTGGCTCCTGAGTCGATGAAGATGGCCGCCGAGAAGGTGATGGAGTGCGGCAACGGTCACGTTATGCTCACAGACAGAGGCACCACGTTCGGTTACGGCGATCTGGTCGTCGACTTCCGCGGGATACCCACCATGCAGAAGACAGGGTTGCCCGTGGTGATGGATATAACTCACTCGTTGCAGCAACCCAATCAGGGAGCTGTCACAGGCGGTCGCCCCGACATGATAGAGACCATAGCCCGTGCGGCCGTGGCCGTAGGTGTGGACGGTCTTTTCATCGAGACCCATCCCGACCCGTCGGTCGCCAAATCGGACGGGGCCAATATGCTCAGGCTTGATATGCTGTCGACGTTATTGGAGAAATTAGTGAAGATACGTGCTGCGATAATGTAGTGCGCTTTGCGGGGATTGCTGTTAGACAGGGTTTGTAAGTCATTGATAAAAGGGCGCTTTTATCTATCCGCTTGATATTGCACAAGTCTCGTCAGGTAATATGTCTCGCTTAGTTAGGGGCGTTATTTCGGTGACTGGCAAATGTCGCTTTATTGTCTTTGGCGGGACGGTGCGGTGCTTTGTGTTTGGTGGTATGCGCATTAACTGAACATTTGTGCCCGGATGGCCGGCCCGAGCTTTAGCGAGGGCCATAGACGAGGATTCCTTATGAAAAGGTCTTTTACGCGGGGAGTGTGCTGTTAGCGTGTAGTTGGCGCGATTCACAGGGCCGGAGCCTGCGGGGGACCGCGCCTCTCGTGAGTTTTAATAGATGCGGTTTGTGTA
>CAMWRR010000171.1 GCA_947176715.1 uncultured Rikenellaceae bacterium
TATTTGTATCGGTATTGACCTGTTAATGATTATGTCATGAGATTAGTCGAAAAGATTGTCGTATCGCTTGCGGTCGTTGCCATGATGTTTCCGTCGGTTGCGGAGGCACGCGGTCCCAAGCATGTGATATTCATAGGGCTAGACGGCTGGGGTTCTTACAGCATGCCCGAGGCCGACATGCCAAATGTCAAAAGTCTTATGGATGCGGGGGCGTGGACCCTCAGAAAACGTAGCGTCCTGCCGTCGAGCAGCGCCATAAACTGGGCCTCCGTGTTCATGGGGGTGGGAACGGAGGGGCACGGTTACACCCAGTGGGGGAGCCGTACGCCCGAGATACCCTCGATAGCCGTTTCGGAACACGGGATATTCCCTACAATATTCACCGTGGTGCGCAGTCAGAGACCTGATGCCGAGCTGGGGGCGTTATACGAATGGGACGGCATAGCCTATCTCGTGGACACGCTCGCGTTAAGCAGGCATATTCAGGTTGAGGAGGGGCCGGATAACGACTCTCAGCCGCTTACCGACGCCGCTGTGGAGTATATCAGGGACAAGACCCCGCTGATAACGGCTATAATATACGACAACCCCGACCATGTGGGCCACAGCGTAGGGCACGACACACCGGCCTACTACGACGTGCTGGCGTATCTCGACGGACAGATAGGGCAGATAATAGAGGCCACGAGGCAGGCCGGCATCTACGAAAAGACGGTGTTCATAGTAAGTGCCGATCACGGCGGAATCGGAACCGGTCACGGCGGCAAGACACTCTCTGAGATGGAGACGCCGCTCGTAATGGCCGGACCCGGAATCAAGAATGTCGGTGAGCTGAAATCGGCGATAATGCAATTCGATATAGCACCCACGATAGCCGCCCTGCTCGGCATCCGCACCCCGCAGGTGTGGACGGGTCGCCCCATCGGTGAGGCTCTCGGGAGGTGACAGAGTGTAGGCTTTGACTATGCTATAAAGATATCCGATGATGTGTCGGGTATCTTTTTTGTTTTGGGGCAGATATTGCAAAAGATTGCAAGTTTTTCAAAAACTTGCAATCTTTTGCATATATTTGTAAGGTAAATAATGTTGTTTAAAATGATAGAATCACCTCCTTTTGTTACAATAAAAAATAAAGAGTTATTGAATGCACTGAAATTGCTTTCTAATTCGGAAGTGGCGTCTATGATAGATAGAATCAATGCTGATTATGAGTATTGGTCGGATGTCAAGTACAAGAAATTGCCACAAGGGGTTACTGTTTCCGAATTGTGGGCATGTGTCAAATTGTCACGTATAATGCAAAGCGTATTTACATGGCAGAAATTCGACGTTTCGGCGGTTGTTACCAATAAGATGCAGCGTATGTGCCATGAGTTCGACATGAATTTCGGTGGTTCATGGGGGACGGAAAATGTTTTGTCCGATGAGAATAGAGCGCAATATCTGACAAGTTCTCTGATGGAGGAGGCTATATCTTCGAGTCAGATGGAGGGAGCCTCGACAACGCGTAGGGTAGCTAAGGATATGTTGAGGAAACGTATCTCTCCGAGGACCAAATCGGAACAAATGATTTTTAATAATTATCACACTATACGTTTCTTGGTTGATCATAAATCTGAGGATCTGACATCCGATATGTTACTGCATATACATGCGCTTATGACAGAAAAGACATTGGATAATAGCGAGGATGCAGGGAGATATCGCACGAATGACGACGTTGTGGTTGAAGATGGAATTACGCATGAAGTTGTGCATATACCGCCGTCATATACCGTTATACCTGAATTCATAGAAGATTTATGTCGTTTTTTTAATGAAAATGAGGGTAGGGTATTTATTCATCCAATCATACGTGGAATCATAATTCATTTTATGATTGCGTATGTACATCCTTTTGTTGATGGTAACGGGCGTACTGCTCGAGCTTTGTTTTATTGGTATATGTTGCGGCGAGGGTATTGGCTCACGGAATATCTGTCTATATCGAGAGTTATATCTAAGTCTAAAAAGGCTTATGAGAAAGCCTTTTTATATGCGGAAGCGGATGGAAATGATATGGGGTATTTTATTTCATATATTCTCAGGGTATTAGATTTGTCATTTAAAGAGTTGCAACGGTATATAAAACGAAAAACCGTGCAGAGGCAATATGCGTCCCGATTTCTGAAATTGGGTAATATCAATGAACGTCAAGCCATGATATTGAGAATAATATCTGATAATCCTCATGTTGTGTTGACCATAAAAGAGTTGCAGATAAGATGTAATGTATCGCATACGACTGTAAAAAGCGATGTGGATGGATTGGTTAATTTAGGATATTTATCTGAAATTGCATTGAATAAGAAGAAAAGAGGGTATGTTAAAGGTGGGCGGTTCTCTGAAATAGAGATGTTGTCAGAATGATAATTTAATGCAAAAGATTGCAAGTTTTTCAAAAACTTGCAATCTTTTGCATTAAAAGAAGTTGCAGCTAAAATAAAAAAACGCGAAAACAACCGTTTCGCGTTTTTTGTGCCCAGAACAAGACTCGAACTTGCACGCCCTATAACAGGCACTACCCCCTCAAAGTAGCGTGTCTACCAATTTCACCATCTGGGCTTGTTGAATGATGGCGTCTTTTTGACTTTGCAAAGGTATGAAAAAAATGATACCCTCCAAAATTTTTGTGGAAAATTTTATGCCGATATGTGTGTCCGTTGTGGCGGCGTGGTTGTATGACGTTGATAACGCCGTTGTTACGTGCGGTGTGCGTATGGGTGAAATTTTGTCGGTATTTTTTTGCGGGGGCTTGGGAAGATGCGGGGGATGGTGCGACTGGTTCGCCGGGCGGATGTCGTGAAAATTAATTGTGATAAAAATTAGGCTGAAAATGAACGGCATCTGAAAAAATAGTGCTAACTTTGTAGAATAAGAAACGCTCTCTGTGTCCATGCGTGTGTTTTGTCCGGTTCCGAGTGTCCGGCTAAGATGCGGTGGCGGAGGCGTGTTGCGGAATGATAAACAAAAGTTTGTGCTATGATAAAGATTACTTTCCCGGACGGCAGTGTAAAGGAGTTTGAAAAGGGTGTCACGGGATATGAGATAGCCTCCGGCATATCGCCCCGTCTTGCGGCGGAGGTGCTGTGCGTGGGGGTCGACGGCAAGACACAGGATTTGGATATGCCTGTGGATAAGGATGCCTCGGTAGTGTTCTACAAGTGGGATGACGACGAGGGCAAGCACGCCTTCTGGCACTCTTCGTCGCACCTGATGGCGGCGGCGCTGGAGCAGCTCTACCCCGGTATACGCTTCGGCATAGGTCCGGCGATAGAGAACGGCTTCTACTACGACGTGGACTCTCCCGTGCCCATAACCGAGGCCGATCTGCCCGCCATAGAGGCCAAGATGATGGAGATAGCGCGCTCGAAAGTGCGTTTCGAGAGGAGCGCGGTTGCCAAGGACGAGGCGTTGAAGACATTCAGGGCGAAGGGCGACCAATATAAGGTGGAGCTTATAGAGGCCCTCGAGGACGGTACCATATCGTTCTACAAGAGCGGCGATTTCGTCGACCTGTGCCGCGGCCCGCATATCCGCGCGTCGGAGGTGGTCAAGGCGGTGAAGCTCACCTCGATAGCCGGTGCCTACTGGCGCGGCGACGAGAAGAACAAGATGCTCACCCGCATATACGGTATCACTTTCCCCAAGAAGTCGATGCTGGACGACTACATAGCCATGCTCGAGGAGGCCAAGAAACGCGACCACCGCAAGCTCGGCAAGGAGCTGGAGCTCTTCTGCTTCTCTCCGCGCGTGGGTCAGGGTCCAGTCTCTTATACAAATCTCCGAGACCACGACACTAAG
>CAMWRR010000172.1 GCA_947176715.1 uncultured Rikenellaceae bacterium
GGGGGACAGTTTAATATAATTCCGCTTTATCCCGTCCGTGCGTCAGCGAGGACATAAAACACAATTCCACCCTATCCGGTCCGAGTCCCGAGGACCATAGGCCTTTCCTTTTGGCGGACTTGGAGTGTTAGCGGAAAGGCCGAGCGGGCCGCACCTCGCGGTGGGCAGAAAATCCCCCACCGTAGGCCCGCAATAGAGAGTAACGAAGCTATAAGCGTTATTCGCTAAAAGTACCTAACCGCATCTGTTAAACCTCACGCAAGGCGCGGTCCCCCGCAGTCTCCGGCCCGCTCTCCGTCACTGCTTGAAATCAAAAAAGTAGAGCCATCTCTAAAAAGCAAGATAATAAACTAACCTCCTGACTCCTGAAAAAGTACATCCATTAAATCCCCGACACAACCCCCGCAGGCTCTAAAACTTTCGCGCGTCCGAAGCCTGAAATCCAAAAACCTACCAATCAGAAATAAAATCTCGCCTGCAACTCCAGTCTGTGTGTTTCATTTACAGAATAGTCGTCTACCGGTCTGAAACGACTGTCGTAACTTTTCATCCACTGGGCGTTGGCATAACTGTACTCCGCACCGAATCTGAGACGGCTACCCATGTAGTAGTACACACGCGGAGATAGACGGCTAAACCAACGCAAATCGCAATCTCTGTAATATCCGATAGAGGTATCTATATCGCGTGTAGAGCCTAAATTAGCCTGATAACCGGCGAAAAATCCGAAGTCGAAATCGCCGTAACGGGGTGTGGAGAAGTCGAACCATGCCGACATACCGTAAATGTTGACGTAACGATAATCTCCATACTCGGAGTCGCCGAGACGTTTGCCGTAACCGCCTATCATACCGTAGGGGGTGAGGTTCTGACCGTATATGCCCCACAGCTTGAATTTATATCCGCCCGTAGTGAAAGCGAGAAAGGCGTTGACGTCGAAAGCGGCTACCATGCGCGACACCTTGTTACCCACCTCGTCGGATGTGCGCGGCTCGAAGAACTTGTAACCGAAAGCGAAACCGCCCATCACCTTGGATGGATCGCCGAACTCGGCACGAGCGTGAATATCGGGAACTGCCGCATTAATCTGCGCCTTTTCGGGACCGACGCTCTTGTGAGAGCTGTAATACTCCGCCGCAACGCTCAGGTTTATATTGTGTTTGAAACGGCGCGAATATCTTATCTGAGGCCCTCTGTTAAGGGTAGCGAAAGGTGTACCGCCGTTGAATGTCACGGTGGCTGGCGTCATGTTCTCCGGAAAGGTAAGATGATTGGTCTGCCCTATACGGAATAGATTGTCGCTCCAAGCTATGTCTATATATGCCTGACGCAGACGCAACATATAGTTGAAAGCGTCGCTCGAACCGAGGAAATCGGCCTCCAGATATGTCGACAGCTTGGCACGTCCGACATCTATGCCGCCCAAACCGAACGACAGACGCGAAGAGAAAACGCTGAAATTCATACTTCCTCTGTCGTTGATATCGCGTCCGTCGGTACCGTAATCGGGCTTCAACGGATAGTAGAACATAAGATTCTCCCTCGGCGATTTGGATGCGTAAGAGTTATACATGAAACGGGCCTCTAACCACCCACCGAGCTTATACTCCGGCTTATTGTCCCGTTTACGGCCATTTTTACGTACAGAACTGCCATTAACCCCGGAACCGGACTCTAACCTCTCTATACGACTTCTCAACGAATCCAACTCCGACTTGGTCACCACAACGGAAGAATCGCCCTGCTGAGCGTAACAAAACCCGTTAGCGGTAATCGACACAAACAACAAAAACAATACTCTCTTCATACTGCAAAATTGATATGGGAGACAAAGTTACTATTTTATCGCTGTCAGTTAAAAACAGACCTCAAAGTTCGGTCCTATTGAAACGAAAAACTTTGAAGCGGTAGAAGAAACCTATTGATTTACCGACAAGTCGCATCGGCAAGGAAACCAAAACTATTGAACACCATTTCCGACCGAACCGGATATCAACTCCCCGAAAATATCTCCCACACTCTTACCCACGACGGGATGCACAAAATCGGGCAACACCTCCGCAAGCGGCCTCATGACAAACTCCCGTTCGCACATCGAAGGGTGAGGGATAGCCAACAGTTCGGTATGGATAACATCGTTATTCCAGAACAAAATATCTATATCCATATCACGCGAACAATATCCCCTCTCTCCCCGTTTACGAGCCTCCCATTTGGCCGCCTCCTCCTCGTCGCCACCCCTATCGCGACCGTAAGACGCCTCTATTCTCCAAATCTCTTTGAGAAACATATAGGGTGTGAGGTCTGTCTCAACCACGAGCACCTGATTGAGAAAATCCCTATCGGCCTCGAATCCGTAAGGGGGTGTGCGGTATACGGACGACGATGCTGTCACCCGTCCGAGCCGTCGTGATATATCGTCCACGACGGTAACAATGTCGTTATCTATGGTAATGCCGTTACCGCCTGTTATGACCACCGCCCTGTTCATGCCTTGCGTATAAGTTTGCTTATAGACAGGGCGAAGTGTGTGAAAAGAATCTTGGCGTTGGCGTTGAAACTTAGCTCCAACGATACACGCCCGAACTCAGACAGAAGCGTCTCTATGTTGGTGTGGTTGACAAAAGGGAAGAAGCGCGATATGAACTGCGCCTCTTTCCCGAAAGCATGGCTTAGCGACGGCGCGCCTACCGTAACCATATAGCTGTCGCGCAACATACGTACGGAGTAGTCGACAAACCCTTTCTGCGCCTCCCTGCCCATAGCGGCCATGTTATCGCCCCACTCCATAAGTCTGACATGATCGACAGCGAAACAGAGCCTCATCAAAGAGGCGAACATCTCGAAGTTATCGTCATCAAAGCCGCTCTCCGAAGCCAAATCTATGGCGCGCATGACATCTCCGCGGGCTACACGGGCCATACCTACGGCATCGGGTGTACCGAAACGGACCGATATATAACCGCTAAGAGAGTCCGTATCCACCGGAGGGACATCTATCCTCTGGGTCCTCGACAGTATGGTTCCCAACACCGAGTCGGGACTCTCGCTCACGAACAGAAAGAGGGTCCGTCCGTCCGGCTCCTCGAAGAGCTTGAGCAACTTGTTGGCGGCACTGTCGTTCATACGTTCGGGAAGCCACATTATCAATATCTTGTAGCCGCCCTCATACGATTTATAACCGAACTTGCGTATTATATCGTGGGCCTCCGACCTGTTGATTATACCCTGACTGTTCTTGCCTATACCTATATGCGAATACCAGTCTCGCTCGCCGAAATAACCGCACGGATCGCTCGTCTCTCTAACCATCTGACGCCATTTGGCCATCAGCGCGTCGCTCGTAAGCTCTCCGCCGCTCTGTACGGCAAACTCGCTCTTGGCTACCGGAAACGAGAAATGAAGGTCCGGATGCTCCAAACCCGATATCTTAAGACACGACGGACAAACACCGCACGAGTCGCCGTCATGTCGGTTGTCGCACATTATATATTGAGCATAAGCCAACGCCAACGCCAACGACCCATAACCGTTGCTACCGGCCAAAAGCTGCGCATGAGACACATGACCCTCGTCAAAACTCCTCCTCAAAAGATTTTTGACACCATCCTGACCTATTATATCCGAAAATCTCATGAGACAAAGGTAACACAATTTCCGTGAGAGTATATTTTGCGGAAATATACTCTCACGGAAATTGTGTTGGTGTGTATTTGAGGGGTTATTGCATCCGGCTGGTGTTTGGTTTGTTGCCTCCGGCGGCCCTTCGGGGAGTCACTTTGTCACTCGACAAAGTAACCAAAACGAGGGGGCACAGCCCCTTTTGAGAGG
>CAMWRR010000173.1 GCA_947176715.1 uncultured Rikenellaceae bacterium
CCCCTTTTGAGAGGCGTGATGTAAGGTGAGGCCGAGGGTGTCGAGGTGGGCACGTGAGGTTCGGTGAGGCGGCTTGGGAAAAAGCAAAACCGTGAGGTGTGAAACAATAAGAGTAAAAAAAGATAATAAAACGATTAAACTGAGAAATATGGAAGAGACGATATCCCCCAGAGCGCAGAAGTTGGCGCGTCAGATACAGCGCGACATAGGCGACATATTCCAGCGCGACCGGTCGTATCTGGTTCCGGGCGTTATGGTATCGGTGACGGTGGTGCGGGTGAGTCCCGACCTCTCTTTCGCCAAGATATACGTGAGCGTCTTCCCGTTCGACCGTCATAAGGAGGTGCTCTCCCGTCTCAAGGAGAACGCGTGGAGCGTACGCAAGGCGCTGGCCGCCAAGATGAGGAATCAGATAAAGTCAATCCCCGAGATAGCCTTTTACTTGGACGACTCGTTGGAGTATGCCGATTCGATAGAGACGGCGTTACGTAATCTGTAAGAGATGTTCGCTCGAGGTGTGGCATACATAGCGGCGCGTTATCTCTTCTCGCGCAAGTCGCACTCCATCGTCAATATCATTTCGGTGTTGAGCGCTCTCGCCGTGGCCGTACCCACCGCCGCCATGATAGTGTTGCTGTCGGTGTACAACGGCATGGACGACGTGTTGTGTAGCATGTACGGCCATTTCGACCCGCAGTTGAAGATCTCGGCATCGCACGGCCGCTACTTCGACGCCTCGG
Source organism: uncultured Rikenellaceae bacterium (assembly GCA_947176715.1). Classification (GTDB taxonomy): domain Bacteria; phylum Bacteroidota; class Bacteroidia; order Bacteroidales; family Rikenellaceae; genus CASDZP01. The sequence goes on from CAMWRR010000173.1 coordinate 741, forward strand.
AGGGGTTGCTCGACACGTTGCGGTCGACGGATGGCGTGGAGGTGGTGTCGCAGATAGTCGACGAGAATGTCTTTGTCACTTACGGCGACCGTAGCGCCATCGTCACCATGCGGGGCGTCGACAGCCTCTACGACAGGCTGGTGCCGATAGAGACCATGATGGCGGCGGGCGAATACTCCCCCTCGTTGGGCGATCTCGACCGCGCCGTGGTGGGGGCGGGCATCTCCTACAACCTCGGTGTCAACATAGCGGTACGTCGCAAGATAGAGGTCTTCACCTACGACGGCTCCTCCGCCTCGCTGTTGCCCGTGTCGTTCTACCGCAGCGAGGGTATTCAGCCGGTGGGGGTATATCAGCTCGACGCCGAGACCGACGGCCGCTACATGTTGGTGCCGCTCCGTTTCGCCCGCGGGTTGCTCGCGCGCGACGGCAAGGTTACATCCTTGGGCCTGAAGCTGAACGACGGTGCCGACGAACAGTCGGTGAAAAAGGGTCTGCGGGCCGTGCTGGGCGAGAGGTTCGAGGTGCTCGACAGGTTCGAGCAGAAAGAGACGATATTCCGCATAATGGCTTACGAGAAGATAGGGATATTCTTCATAATACTGATGGTGGTGGCCGTCTCGTCGCTCACGCTCGTGGCGTCGGTGGTCATGCTGGTGGCCGACAAGGAGCCGCAGCTCTTCACCCTCGGCAGTATGGGTGCCACGGTCCGTTACATGCGCGACATATTCTTCGTGCAGGGGGTGTTCATATCGTCTACGGGGGTGGTCGCAGGGTTGGTGCTGGGTCTTGCGCTCGCCTTTGCGCAACAGCGGTTCGGTCTCATAGCCATAGGGGGCGGCTCGCTGATAATAGACACCTATCCGGTACGTGTGGCCGCTGGCGACGTTGCTCTGACCCTGCTGTCGGTATCGGGGCTCGACATAGCCATATCGTATCTGACATCCCGAAGCGTTATAAGAGTTAAAAGATGAACAGAATATTAATCATAGCGTTATCGCTCCTTGCCTTGGCCGGGTGCGGCGACAGGCGGGAGATACCGGCCGAGGATCTTCAGGCCATCATATCCGATGCCTACCTCACCGACAGCTATCTGCGCGAGTTCGGCGGCAGGTACGACCGCGACACCCTCACTTTTTTCGCCCCCATACTCGATCGTTACGGCTACACCATGGAGGACATGAGATACACCCTCTCCCGCATGGCCAACCGCAAGACCAACGTGCTGGAGCCTATCATAGAGGCGGCCTCGGAGGATTACGCCCGCAGGCTGGCCCGTTACAGGCGCGGCTACGACATAAGCCTGCGGTGGGACACTGTGGCCGCCAAGAGAGCCACCCTCGAGGTGATGCTCGACTCGTTAGATGCCCGTAACATATCCGATCTCAGGAAGGCCCGTTTCGAGCTTCCGTTATACAACAGCGGCGTCTACAAGATAACCATGAGCTATCGGATAGACTCCACCGACCTCAACAAGAGCTATCTTATACGTTACGTCCTCTCCGACACCCTCGGCAGAAGCGTCCAGAACAGCGGCTCTATATGGCTCGGCAGGGTGGGGCGCAAGGCGTCGAGCACCACCGACGTGACCATTAACGCCGACAGATACAACCACATGTCGATAGACTTCCTCTCGGTGGCTTCGGGTCGCTCCGTCAGGGAGCCTAACGTCAAAGTCGACACTATGATGGTGACATACCGTCCGCCCTTGGAGGTGGCCCGTAAGATGAACTACGACAGATATTTCGGTATCTTTAACCGTGATACTACAGAATATACGTTTTATGAAAACAAGAAAGATAGCAGCGCACTACGCGTACCTTTCAGGGTGCCTTACGCCGTCGGTTATCGTAACGGCGGACGATAGCGGCCTTATAGTCGACATAGAGCGCGACGTGCGCGACATCGACTCGCGCGCGGACGTGGAGTTTTACAACGGCGTGCTGATACCCGGCATGAGCGACTGTCACTGCCACATCGAGTACTCCTACGTCAAAGGCATGATAGCCCGTGGCGGCGGTCTGCCCGAGTTCATACGCAGCATCATAGAGATAAAGCGCATGGGCACCCTCACCGACGACGAGAAGTGCGCCCCCGCCCTCGCATGGAGCCGCAAGATGGAGCACGAGGGGGTCATAGCCGTGGGCGACCACAACAACAACGACTACGTATACCCCGTCAAGGAGGATAGCGGCATATTCTGGCGTACCTTCGTGGAGCTGTTCGACGTAGACGGTCAGAGCGCCGACGAGACATTCCTGCAGGGTCTCGCCCGCATGGAGCGTCACCGCTCTCTCGGCATACCGGCCACTGTCATACCTCACGCATGCTACACCATGGACGACCGTCTGATGGCCCTGACGGGCGGTGCGGCCGTAGCCCATTGCGGCGCCCGGGCCGACGGCATAGTGTCGATACACTACAAGGAGTCGGTGGAGCTGGGCGGCGCCGACGAGCGCGCACGTGTCCTCGCCTCGTTGGGTGCGGGTCGCGACGGCATACTGCTCGTACACTGCATATACGCCGATGAGGGCGACATCGACTGCATGACGGACAAGTTCGGCGGCAAGGTCACCGTGGTGCCCTGTCCCCGCTCCAACATATACATCGAGGGTCGCCTCCCCGACCTCGACATGTTGCGTCGCAAGGGGGTGCGCATAGCCCTCGGCACCGACGGCCTCAGCTCCAACGAGGTGCTCTCCGTGGTAGAGGAGATGAAGTGCGTGCAGGAGAACATGCCCCACATACCCTTGGACGAGGTGATAGGCTGGGCTACGCTTAACGGCGCCGAAGCCCTCGGCATCGACAGTTGGGCCGGTAGCATAGAGGTGGGCAAACGCCCCGGACTGGTGCTCCTCGAAAACGTCAACATGCACGCTATGAGGTTTACGGCTGAGAGTAGGGGTTTGAGACTTGTGTAGGAGATTTCCCACACAAGTCTCAAACCCCTACTCTCAGGCGGGGGCTTTTAGCAGGACTCTCCGAGGGGCCTCCGAGGGCCACTTCGTGGAGAGCCTCCCGGCGGGCCCTTTCAGGGGGAGTTACTTTGTCACTCGACAAAGTAACCAAAACGAGGGGGCACAGCCCCTT
>CAMWRR010000174.1 GCA_947176715.1 uncultured Rikenellaceae bacterium
GTTTGTGAGGCACAGTCCCCCTTTTGATAAACTATACCTTTGGTTGTTTTCATTGAGGGCGGTTAACACGGCGTCTTTGTGATGTAGCTTTGGTGTTTGTGAGGCACAGTCCCCCTTTTGATAAACTATACCTTTGGTTGTTTTCATTGGGGACGGTTAACACGGCATATTGATTATGTGGAATTATCTATTGACAGGGGGATTAAGTCTCCCTGTTTTATTAAACTCATATATGAGGTTCGGCCCGATACTTATTATATGTCCGTAGCGAGGCATGAGGTACACATTTTGACAGCAATACAAAACACACCGTAATGCGTATCCGCCCGAGGGACGAGGGCAGTCAACGACTTTCCACCTTTCCGTCCGTGCGTCAGCGAGGACGTCAACCCCGATTCCGCTCTTTCATCCCGAGGTAACGAGGGATTAGCGGGCCGGAGCCTTCCCCGCCGGAGGCCCGCTTTATCGATTGGTTTTACTTGGTGTTTTTTCGCTTGTCTTCAGGTGCGGTTAAGCCATATAAGTATGGTGCTCGGGCGGTCCCACGCAGGCTCCGGCCCTGCGATGCCGGGTGTCTTCACTGAAAAATGGTGTCCGCATCATCCGGCATACCTTTTCATAAGGAATCCTTGCCTATGCCCTCGCTGACGCTCGGGCCGCACCTTACGACAGATATGGATTTCGCCGTACCGCAATAATATCTTGTGTCGTCTGGTGAACACAGACGGTGTGCTTGGTCTACGATTGGAGTATGTAATCTACAATATCGTCTATCTGCTCCGGAGAGAAGATTCGGTATCGCTTATTGCGCCTGAACCATGTCAGTTGCCGTTTGGCGTAACGTCTCGTGTTGCGTTTTATCAGCTCTACGGCCGTCTCCATGTCGTGTTTGCCGTCGAAACAGTCGAACAACTCGCGATAGCCTACCGTGGCAAGAGCGTTCAGTTCGGCGTGGGGGTGGAGCCTGCGGGCCTCCTCGACCAGTCCTGCCGATATCATTGCGTCTACGCGTCGGTCTATGCGGTCGTACAGCTCCTCGCGCGGACGGTCTACCATTATATATACGGTATCGAAATCGCGCTTTTTACCCTCGCCCCGGCGTAGCTCGCTGTAAGGTCTTCCGCAATAGAGACACACCTCCAAGGCGCGTATCACACGTTGGGGATTGTGTAGGTCCACCTTGTCGTAATACTCGGGGTCGAGCTCGCGTAGCTGATCGAGCAGGCTGTCGAGTCCTTCGTCGCGGCATCGGGAAATCAACTTTTTGCGTATCGTTTCGTCGGAGGGTATCTCGTCGAACCCCTCCGTTACGGCGTCGATGTATAGTCCCGAACCTCCTGTAAGTATGACGTGCTCGTGGGTGAGGAACAGCTCGTCTATGGTGTGCAGGGCCTCTGTCGCATACTCTCCGCAACTGTACGGCTCGAAGACGGAGCGCGAGTGTATGAAACGGTGCTCGGCCGCGGCCAACTGTTCGGGGGAGGGTACGGCGGTCCCTATCGTCATCTCGCGATAGAACTGACGCGAGTCGCACGATACGATAGACGCCCCTATGCGTCCCGATACCGCTATGGCCGTGTCGGTCTTGCCCACGCCGGTGGCTCCGGCTATCACTACGAGCTTTCTATTCATAGTCGTCGGAGAGGTAGTCGTCGCCTTCGAAGTCGTTGTAGTCGCCCATCGCCTCCTCGAATATGGAGCGGTTATCGCCGGTTTTGGCGGCGTCGTACTGGTCCGGTGCCTCTCCGTTGGATAGCTGCACACGCGGGTAGGAGACACCCTCTTCCGGTGATTCTATCGCTATCGCCTCGAAGAATAGGGCACGATCTTCGAGCTGGTCGAATATGTATAGCAGACGGTCGCCGGGGGCCACTATGAGCCGTCCTGCCGTTATGCCGTCCATGGTGAGGGGGGCCGACGAGTCGTCGCCATCGGTGAATCCCATGTCTACTGAGGTGAACTCGTATAGCTTGCTCCACTTGTCGTCGGAGAGGAAGAACGAACATAGCTCGCCGGGGTCGTATCCGAGGTCGTCGCAGACGAAATCGTGCAACTGACGTAGCGTCATGTCGCTATCTATCTGATAGTCGCGCAGGAAGTTGTCGTCTTCGTCGCTGAGTACTCTGAATTTTATTATATCCATATCTTTTTTCTTATCTAACGTTGCAATTTGTTTAATAGTCTCTTTGCGTGGCTTCCGACAGAAACTCTATCACGTCGCGGCCGTCGGGATAGTCCCACGGTGCCGGCCGTTGGGCCTCTCCGAACGGGATGTGTCCGTGTCCTGCCACGCATTGCAGGTCGTCTCTGCCGGACAGCTCCTCGGCGAGCGACTCGGACGAGCCGTAGAACGAGTATGTTATCTGGCACACGGCATCCGATTGCGTTCCGGGGCAGAGGAGGAAATAGCCGCCGTCAACGAAAGGTTCGCCGTTCATTATCTTGAGCGCGCGTCTCTGACGGTAGCTGCCGCTCCACGGACGGTGGGTCACGGGTTCGCCCCCCGCGGCTATCCTCTGGGCCAACAGCTCGGGCCGGTACCCCTCGGGCAGGTATATGTGTGTGACGTTGCGACAGCCGAGCGTGAAGTAGGTGAATATGTCGCGCCATAGCGATGACAGCTCCTCGGCGCTCTCGCTACCGTCTATCACGGCTACCGACGTGCGGTGCGAGCGCAACAACATGGGCAGACCGTCGAATCGCGCCCTTATGGCCGATGCGGCGTTGTCGCCCCCCGAGGCTATGACGGCGTCGGGGATATCCTCTTCCGTCAACGTCGACACGCTCGCTCCGGTGTACTCGGCTATTACGCCGCCTGCCCACTCCATCAAAGCCTTGTCTTTCGACGAATGTTTGACGAGCACCCCGCACCCGGTTATGGCGCAACACAGCAGGTCGAAGAATCCGGCCATAGGTATGTTGCCGGCCATTATCACGGCTACACTCGTCCCGGTGTGTATGTCGGGGTAGCGGGTCAGCCATCTCTCTACGGCTCCGTCGTCGAGCATGACCTCGGTTATGGCCCGTAGAGCATACTCAATGTCACTGCGCGTGAACCACTCGTTGCCGGCCAAGGCACTGCATACCACCGGTTCGGGAATACCGCGCGACAGGGCGTGCCTTATGCGGCGCAGTTGCAGACCTCTGCTGTCGTAGAGGGTGCTCATCGTGCCTCGGCGAACAGGTGGGCATACTCCCTCAGAACCGTTTCGAGGTCGGCGGGGGTGTCTATGGCGTGCGACTGACAGTCGGTGACGGCGGTGCGTATGGTGTAGCCGTTCTCCAACCACCGCAGCTGTTCGAGCGACTCGCACCGCTCCAGCTCTCCGGCCGGAAGCGCGCATATACGGCTCAGCACCTCGGCGCGGTAGCCGTATAGCCCTATGTGTTTGAAGAAGCGGTGGCTCTTCTGCCAGTCGCCTTTGTCGACCCCTCTGAGAAACGGTATGACGCTGCGGCTGAAGTAGAGCGCGTTGCCGTTTGTGGCGCACACCACCTTGGGGGAGTTCTCGTTGAAGATGTCCTCGCTCTCGTCGAACGGCTTCACCAAGGTGGCTATCTGTGTGGCGTCATCGTCGAAACAGCTCTTTATCAACTCCAACTGCGAGGTGTGTATGAAAGGCTCGTCGCCCTGTATGTTTATCACGGTATCGAACGATGTGCCGAACAGCTCTTCGGCTTTTGCACGTGCCTCGTTGCAACGCTCGGTGCCGCTGCGGTGCGACGACGAGGTCATTATGACGGTGGCCCCGAAAGCGCGTGCGGCATCCTCTATGCGCTTGTCGTCGGTAGCCACCACGCAGTGGTCGAAAC
>CAMWRR010000175.1 GCA_947176715.1 uncultured Rikenellaceae bacterium
AGGAACGTCTGGAAACGTTCGTCGAGACCGTCAACAACCATATCGCCTTGCAAAGCAAGCCTAACGACCTGAAACGGGTGGCGATCTACTATTATAAAGGCCCCGGACAGAATGCCCTGACGGCAGCGGGCATGGAGGTGGCGCCGTCGCTGTATAATCTGCTGGTCCGCATGAAACGCGAGGGTTACCGCGTGGAGAATCTGCCGGCATCGGCCGTTGAGCTGGAGAAGCTGATTCAGCGTCAGGGGGCGGTATTCAACGCCTATGCGGACGGCGCCAAAGCGGACTTTCTTAAAAACGGCAATCCCGAACTTATTTCGGCAGAGGAGTATGGGGAGTGGACCGCCAAGGCGATTTGTCCTGAGCGTATGGCAGAGGTCACGGCACTTGACGGCGAGTTTCCCGGCTCATATATTGCGACCGACGACGGTCGACTGGCGTTGCCCCGAGTAGAACTGGGCAATGTGGTGCTGTTGCCTCAGTTGGCGGCGGGTGCCGGCGACGACGACTTCGCCATAGTGCACGGTACGGACGCCGCACCGCCCCATGCCTATGTAGCATCCTATCTTTGGGCGCGGTACGGCTTCGGTGCCGATGTTATGGTTCACTTCGGCACCCACGGCTCGCTGGAGTTCACCCCCCGCAAGCAGGTGGCGCTAGGCAGCGACGATTGGGCGGACGCGCTGGTAGGTGCGACGCCGCATCTTTACATCTATTCGATAGACAACGTGGGCGAGGGCATTATTGCCAAGCGCCGTGCGTACGCCACTTTGCAATCGCACCTGACTCCGCCGTTCACGGAGAGCGACGTACGGGGCATCTACAAAGAGCTGTGTGCGGCCATACAACAGTATAACGACCTGCTCTATGCCGACGGCAAACCCGATACGAACGGGGCGGCGTTGAAGATAAAACGCCTGACCGTAGAGTTGGGTATCCACCGCGAACTGCGTTTGGACAGCCTTTTAGACACGCCCTACACCGAACGTGAAATCGCCCGCATAGAGACATTCGCCGAAGAGCTGGCAAATGAAAAGATAACGGGCGCGCTCTACACTATGGGCGAGCCTTACGCCAAAGAGCGCATCCTCAGCAGCGTTTATGCCATGTCCACCGAACCTATCGCCTATTCGTTGCTGGCGCTTGACAAGCGGCGCGGCAAGGCGGCCGATGACCTTGAGAGACACAAGTCGCTCTTTACCCGTCGCTACCTTAATCCCGCCCGCGAACTGGTGACACGGCTATTGAAAAGCTCCGCACAAGTCTCCGATGCCGATATATGCGCTGTTGCCGGCATCACGGCAGAGGAGCTCGGCAAGGCACGAGAAATAGAGCTCTCGCTTCATGCTCCGCAGGACATGATGGCACGCATGAAGGCGATGCAGGCTTACGGCAGTACGATGAATCGTCCCGCAGGCCTGTCCGAGGGGAAAGAGAGCGACTCGAAACATCCGTCGTGGATTCCGAAGATAGGCAAGCGTCCCGAAGGCGACGGGCACGGCAAAACGGAGACGACGTCAGGAGCCACGGCAACGGGTATGCCGGCGGTAACGGCCAGTGCGCATGAATATACCAAGGAAGAGAGGGAGTTCGCCCGCATGGTCATGGAGATAGAACGCACCATCCGCAACGTGGGCGACTACAGGTCGGCATTGGAGCATAGCCCCGAGGCCGAGTTCGCATCGCTTCTCAATGCGATGGACGGAGGCTATACCGCCCCCTCTCCCGGAGGCGACCCTATCGCCAACCCCAATACCGTACCCACCGGACGCAACCTCTACGCCGTGAATGCCGAAGCCACGCCGAGCGAGGTGGCATGGGAACGCGGCAAGGAGCTTGCGGAAAATACGATAAACATGTATAGGGAGCGCCACAACGACTCTATTCCCCGCAAGGTCAGCTACACGCTCTGGAGCGGAGAGTTCGTCGAGACCGAAGGTGCCACCGTCGCACAGATTCTCTATATGCTGGGTGTGGAACCCATTCGAGACGTGTTCGGAAGGGTAACCGACATACGGCTGATTCCCTCCGAACAGCTCGGTCGCCCGCGCATAGACGTGGTGGTGCAGACCAGCGGACAGATGCGCGACATAGCCGCCTCGCGTCTGTTCCTTATCTCGCGGGCGGTGGAGATGGCTGCCGCAGCTAAAGAGGAGGAGTACGAGAATTTCGTGGCGCAAAGCGTCGTCGATGCCGAACGGAGACTGATCGACAAAGGGCTGTCGCCTAAAGAGGCGCGCGAGGTATCGACTTACCGCGTCTTCGGCGGCGTGAACGGCAACTACGGTACGGGCATCACCGGCATGGTGCAGAGCGGCGACCGTTGGGAGAACAGTGCCGAGATATCCGACATCTATCTGCAGAACATGGGGGCTTTCTACGGCAGCGAAAAGGCTTGGGAGCAGGTACGGCAGTTTGCATTGGAGGCCGCGCTGACCAATACGGATGCCGTCATACAGCCCCGCCAGAGCAATACGTGGGGCGCATTGAGTCTAGACCATGTCTACGAGTTCATGGGCGGCATGAACCTGACCGTGCGCAACGTCACGGGCAAAGAGCCCGACGCCTATATGAGCGACTACCGTAACCGCAACAACATGCGCATGCAGGAGTTGAAAGAGGCCATCGGCGTGGAGAGCCGCACCACCATCTTCAACCCCGCCTACATCCGCGAAAAGATGAACGGCGGAGCGAGCGCGGCAGGCGGGTTCGCCGAGATAGTGCGGAACACCTACGGCTGGAACGTAATGAAGCCCGAAGCCATCGACGACGAGTTATGGGACGAGATTTACGAGGTTTATGTGCGCGACAAGTTCGACTTGGGCGTGCAGAGCTATTTCGAGCGGCAGAATCCCGCCGCCTTGCAGGAGATGACGGCAGTGATGATGGAGACGGCACGCAAAGGCATGTGGAACGCCTCGGATGAGCAGTTGAAGACCATTGCCCGGCTCCATACCGAATTAGTGGATAAATACGCCCCCTCTTGCTCCGGAACCGTTTGCAACAACGCCAAACTGCGCGAGTTCATCGCCTCGAATAGCTCGCCCGACGCAGCCCGACGCTATGAGCGGCATATCCGCGACGTGCGCGAGGCCTCGCTCTCACAGGACAAGGGCACGGTGCTCAAACGCGAGGAGATGAACGGCTCCGACAAGGTGACGACATCGGTCAGCAATACGCTGGTAGCCATAATTATGCTGGTGGCGATAGTCGCATTGGTATGGACGGTCCGCCGGCGCCGTAAAAAGATGGAGGAGTAATGAAAACGGTAGTACTGGTCATGATGATTCTTGTCTGCTTCAATTATATTATGAAGCAGACATATAGGAAGTTCTACTCTGTTGTATTTTCCGCTGTGGTGTGCGCACTGTTTACGGGATCGATGTGGCACTATGCCATAGAGCAGTCGAAATCGCAGATATCGGTATGGCTGTCAGACTCCGCCCTGATGCTCGATGTGGCTGTCATACTTACGATAGAGGTGGCGATACAGATGGCATTCTGTCTTCTGTCGGCACATATTGATACTTCGGGAAAGGTTAAACCACGTACGATAAGAACATACCGAATCCTGCGGTGGTTTCCCGGGGTACTCATATTTCCCGTGTTGTTCAGCCTGCTGGTGTCGGTCATCTTCGCCCTGCCCGGCACATCATTTCCGCTGGTGGCATGGTCGCTGGCGGGCGTGGTGCTCATCGTGTTGTTGGGCGGGACATACGGCATGAAACGGTTGCTCCCAGAGAAGGAGATACGCCTCGAATTGCTCTTTCTCTCCAATGCCATGATTGCCGTTCTGGGGG
>CAMWRR010000176.1 GCA_947176715.1 uncultured Rikenellaceae bacterium
TATGTATTTGGTCTCGGCGAACGAGAAACGGTCGGTTCTGAAGCCGAAGAGGGCTTTGTCGTCGCGTCTGACCGATAGGCTGTAGAGGCCGAATATGTTGCTGACGCCGTTTTTGCGTTCGGTGGTCTCCACAACGAAATAGGCCGGTTTGCGTATCGTAAGCGTGTCGGGCGATATGTGTAGTCTGCCGTCAGCATCGCGCACGACGGGGTATCTCCCGGTACGGCGGTGTACGGGTACGTTTTGTACGGTATCGGTCTCGTAGAGCGACACCGACACTATCGAGGGGGCTATGTCGTCGGCTACGCTGTAATAGCCGCGCGCTATTATGTTGACGGGCATGGACGAGCGTCCCTCCCTTATCTCGAAGTGCAGGTGCGGGCCTCCGGACGAGCCGGTGTTTCCCGAGTAGCCTATGAGGTCGCCTCGCTTGACCGTGAAGAGTCTGAATGCGGGGAAGAGGTCGACGGAGAATGTGCGGCGGCGGTACTGTTCCGCAAGGGTGTACTCCTCCAGGGCCGGTGCGAACTCCTCCAGATGGCCGTAGACCGACACGGTGCCCAACGACGGATGCGTTAAGTAGAGCGCGTGTCCGTAGCCGGCGGGGCTTACGAATATGCGCGACACGTAGCCGTCGGCCACGGCGTAGACCGGTTTGCCAGTTACCCCGCCCGTCTTCATGTCCACCCCGGAGTGGAAGTGGTTGGGGCGCAGCTCTCCGAAATTGGCCGCAAGAGAGAGAGGCAGACGCAACGGCATGGCGTATCGTCCCTCGGCGGGCAGGTGATCCTGAGCCGCGAGCAACAGAGGCGACAGGACGCAGAGCGTCAGCATGGCGATGAGTCTCTTTGTCATATAACGGATATTGTGATGACAAAAATAGCGTTTTTCGGAGATTTTTTAAACCTATTTCGTATTCTTTATCCGTCGTTGTTGCCTCTGTGGGTAAAAAAGGGCGGAAACACGCTTTGATATAATTTTCTCTTACGGTAATTTTTGATACTTTTGTTTCGACGTTTCCGGGAATCGTATGCGGTCAGCTCTCTGCCTGATGCGGATCGGAGACGGACAATATCCATTTCAACAGATCGATTATGTTAGATTCTATCCAAAGAAGTATGCGCGATTCGGCCAAGGTTCGCTGGAGCGTGGTCGCCCTCGTGTCGTTCACCATGTTGTGCGGTTATATCATAACCGACGTAATGGCTCCGCTCAAGACCATGATGGAGCAGGAGTTAGGCTGGAGCAGCTACGATTACGGCCTCTTCACCAGCGGTTACGGGTGGCTTAACGTATTCGTGTTCATGCTCATAATAACCGGTATAGTACTCGACAAGACGGGGGTGCGCTTTACCGGCGTATCGGCCACGGTGGTGATGATAGCGGGTGCCGGCATCAAGTATTGGGCGATCTCTACGGTGTTCGACGATCCTGTCGCCACATGTTCGATAGGGTCGTGGGAGATATTCTCCGTAAAGCGGCAGGTGTTGTACGCGGCGTTGGGTTTTGCCGTGTTCGGTGTCGGCGTAGAGGCCATCGGTATAACGGCCACCAAGGCGATAGTGCGTTGGTTCAAAGGCAAGGAGACGGCGTTGGCCCTCGGGCTCAACGTGGCCACGGCACGCATAGGCACCATACTGGCTATGGCCGTGTCGCCGGTGATAGCCGAAAGATTCTCGCACCCCTCCATGCCGCTGTTGTTCTGTCTGTTGATGCTCGTGGTAGGGTTGATGTCGTTTCTGGTATTCTGTCTTCTCGACCGTAAGCTCGACAGGCAGGAGAGCGCAGAGCACGAGGAGAACGGCGAGGAGTTTCACCTGCGCGATATCGTGGGCATAGTCAAGATACGGAGCTTCTGGTATATAGCCGCCTTGTGCGTGTTGTTCTATTCGGCCGTCTTTCCGTTCCTCAAGTACGCCTCCGACCTCATGGTGCAGAAGTTCGGGGTAGACAGTCAGCTGGCCGGTACCATACCCTCACTGTTGCCGCTCGGCACGCTGTTTCTTACACCTCTGTTCGGTAGCATATACGACCGTAAGGGGCGTGGCGCCACTATAATGATAATAGGGTCGTTCATGTTGATAGCCATACACTTGCTCTTCTCTGTGCCGGCACTCGACAACTGGGTCGTAGCCGTGGTGCTGATGATGTTGTTGGGGGTGGCTTTCTCTATGGTGCCCTCGGCGATGTGGCCGTCGGTGCCCAAGATTATAGACGAACGACGTCTGGGAACCGCCTATTCGTTAGTGTTCTGGATACAGAACTGGGGACTCATGGGTGTGCCTTTGCTTATCGGTTACATACTCGACAGACCTTGCTGCAAAGTGGGGGTGGAGATCGTTAACGGTGCTGAGATGCCGGTCTACGATTATACCGTGCCTATGTTGGTGTTCGCCGCTTTCGGGTTGCTCGGGCTTGTATTCGCGCTTCTGCTTAAGGCCGATGACAAGAAGATGGGCTACGGACTCGAAAAGCCGAATATGGAATAGGGGCGTTCGTGTGGGGTGTCGCTTAGTCGGTGTCTTTCCGGAGACGATGCCTCCTGTTGCCCTCCCCGTGCCGCGACCGTTGGTGGCTGAGTCTGCGCGCTTTTAATTCGTTTTACTCCATGCCTTTCGGCGGACGGGAATTTTTGTGCACGCCATTTATTTGTCAAGGTATTTTTAGCGTAAATTATCGCCGGTAGAGGCTTTAGAGCTGTCCGAAAGGCCTGTCTAAAGCCTCTTTTCGTATGCCAGCCTCTCTCCGCTCTGGTATTTGATACGGCCTCGGAATGTGAATCCGAGGGTGGTGAAAAGGCGTAGCATGTAGTCGTTGTCGAAGTTGGTGTCGGCACGGAACAGGGTTATGCCGGCCTCTTTTGCTATGACCTCGGCCTGACGCATCAGGGCGGTGGCTATGCCTTGCCTTTTGGCCCTGTCGGCGACGGCCAGACGGTGGGCAGTAGCGTAGGGTACAGCCTTGTCGGGTGTGTCGAGAGGGGCGTAGGCGGGTTCGCCGTCGAAAGATAGGGCCATGTAGGCTATTATGCCCCTGTCGTCCGTCATGACGTAGCCGTGACCGTCGGTTATGTCTTGGGATATGTGGCTGCGTGAGGGGTAGTCGTCGGCCCATTGTTCGCTTCCGAGTCTTCTCATCTGCGCTTTGGCTTGGGCTATTATCTCCATTATCTCGTCGAGGTCGTCGACGTTGGCGGCTCTTGTATTCATGTCGTCAGTCTTGTTCTAAGCGAAGTGTCCGATGTGACCGGACATTTAATGTTACAAAGTTAAAAAAGCGGGCGGATAATCAAGTTATCCGCCCGCCGTATGATGGTAGTTTCGGTGATTAGTTTACCTCCACGCCGTTTTTCAGTTTTTTCTTCATGAAGTCGTAAGATACGGGTGTCGATACGAATATTGACGAGAACGTACCTATCGTCATACCGAAGAGGAGCGCGAATATGAAGCCGCGGATCACCTCGCCGCCGAAGATGAATATGGCGAGCAACACCACCAGTGTGGTACCCGTGGTGTTGACGGTACGGGCCAGGGTAGAGTTGACAGCGCTGTTGATATTGTCTTTCAGCTGACGCTTGGGATAGAGCGTGCGGTTCTCGCGGATACGGTCGAATATGACCACCGTGTTGTTGATAGAGTAGCCTATGATGGTCAGTATGGCCGCAATGAACGACTGGTCGACATCGAGGTTGAAAGGCAGAACGCCCCAGAACATCGAGAATACGCCGATGGTGATGAGCGCGTCGTGTACGAGAGCTACCACGCCACCCATAGCCCCCTGC
>CAMWRR010000177.1 GCA_947176715.1 uncultured Rikenellaceae bacterium
CTCAACAGGGCATAGCAGAGTGGCCGTTGTCTCGTGGGCTCGGTGATGTGTATAAGAGAGAGCCGTAGTATAGCAGACTGTCCACGGTGATGGTGCCGTTGAGGTCGTCTATGTCGCTACCGTAGCCTACCGCCTCCACCACGCCGGAGAGACGCGACACCTCCCTGCGTCTGTCGAACCCGAGCAAGGCCATGTCGGCCCTGCGGACACCCAGACGGAAGTTGAAGCGGGGGAGCCGTCCCGACATCTCTATCAGACCGTTGAAATCGAAATCGAGGTTGGGGTCGTCGGAGCCTACATATCCGCTGAAGGCGCTGTTGCCCAGCTTTCCGTCCACCGTTATGTCGCGGTAGTCGTACCCCTTGAAGACGAAGCTCTCTATGCGGCCCTTGGTCTCAAGCACCAACGAGTCGCTGGCCGTACGGGTCTCTATGTCGGCGCTCATGGTCAGCCCCTTCATGCCGGCCACGGCCAACAGCCGCCCCATATCCACACCTTTGACATCGACATGCCCTTTGAGACGGCTACCGCGTACGGCGGGGCGGTTGGTGACATCGAACGCAAGCGGACCCACCGAGGTGGTGATGTCGCCGCGACTCTCGAAATCGTCGAACCGACCGCGGAAATATCCGTTCAACGCTATGTCGCCTATGCGCGATATTACGGGCGAATAGGCCATGCGACGACCGGTGAAATCTTCGTATATGGAGTAGATGTCGCCGGAGGAGGCCTTCAGGTCGGGCAGCTCCAACACGAAGCGGGTATTGCGCACATCGGGCAGACCTTTCATGGCAAAATCCGCACCCTTTATCACCGCTCCGCGTGTGGCCAGCCTCTCGATGCGTCCCCGCATGTCGGCCACCGTTCCCGAGGCGGTACCGGCAAACTCCACCACCGCCTTCATGGGCAACAGACGGCCGGTGAACTGCGTTATGGTGGCGAAGTCTATGCGCGAGCTCTCTATGTCGGCCTCCATGCGCACGGTATTGAGGTAGTCGCTCATGGTCCACCGCTCGAAGTGCATGGCATAGCGGCGTATGTGGCCGGTGGTGCGCCCCTCGAGGTCGAACCGGGCCTCCGCAAGGCGTATCACGGAGGGGCACAGATAGAGCGAGTCGGCACTTATGGTGTTGAGTTTAAGACCGCAACGCTCGGTGAAAGCTATCTTCTCTATGCTCATGGAGATGGTGTCGCGCACGAGACTGAAACCGTTTATGCGCGTGGCTATGTCGCAGAAGCGCATATCCTTGAAGTTGACGCCGTACTCCACGTCGGGGGCGTCGTACTTGCGGAACTCGAAGTGGAAAGAGTCGACCTCGATGCGGTCGATGCTCATGCGGAAGGGCTTGGGGTTACGCGGCTTATCGCGGTCGACGAACTTGTTTATCACCTGTTTGAGGTTGAGCGTACCGGTGCTGTCGTTGTTGAGATAGAGCGCCCCTCCGTCGATGTCGGCACGACGGAACGCCACCTCGCCGCCTATCAGCCTGCGGACATTTACCTCTGCCTCCAGACGTCTCACCCCCAACAGAGTGTCGCGCTCAACGGGGTCGAGAACCACAAAGCCCTCCACTACGGCACGCGAGGGGAAGCGTATGGCCACCCTGTCGATGGTAACAGGGGTCTCCACCACGCGCGTGGCCACCTCCGAGAGCTTGTGCACGATGGCGTTCTGAACGAATCCTATCTGCAACACCAACGACAACACCAGCGGCACGATCATGACGAAAAGCACGACCGCGGCCGCTACGTCCGCCGTTACACGCAGAAATTTTTTCATTCGGATAGAATTCGTTATATTTACCGACCGAAGGATACGTCCCACGGACATTGCCCGGGAATGGCCTCGTAAAGAGGCATTTTCCCCCACATGCAAAAATAATACAATTTCGCACAAATGGACATAACAATTTTAGGAATAGAATCGTCTTGCGACGACACCTCGTGTGCGGTCGTTCGCGGCACCACCCTCCTCTCCAACGTGATAGCATCGCAGGAGGTGCACCGCAAATGGGGCGGCGTGGTGCCGGAGCTGGCCTCGCGCGCCCACGAGCAGAACATCGTACCCGTGGTGGACAGGGCGCTCGCCGACGCCGGTGTCACGGTGGACGACATCGACGCCATAGCCTTCACCCGCGGACCGGGGCTTCTGGGCTCGTTGCTGGTGGGGTTGTCGTTCGCCAAGGGGCTGGCCATATCGCGAAATATTCCTCTGATAGAGTGCAATCATCTCATGGGCCACATAATGGTCCACTTCATAGACGAGCCGGGGGCGGAGACGCCTCACCCCTCGTTCCCGTTCATAACACTGTTGGTGTCGGGCGGACACTCGCTCATAGTGCTCGTCAAAGACCACCTCGACATGGAGATACTCGGCGGCACCACCGACGACGCCGCCGGAGAGGCGTTCGACAAGTGCGCCAAGGTCATGGGCCTGCCCTATCCCGGAGGTCCGGTGATAGACAAACTCGCCGCAGAGGGAGACCCCAAGGCGTTCCGATTCGCCAAACCCTCGGTACCTCAGCTCGACTACAGCTTCAGCGGCCTGAAGACATCGTTTCTCTACTTCCTGCGCGACAAGGTGGCCGAAGAGCCCGACTTCATAGAGCGCAACAAGGCCGACCTATGCGCATCGTTGCAACAGACCATCATCGACATACTCATGTCGAAGCTGACAAAGGCCGTCAAAGCGACCGGCGTCACCGAGGTGGCCATAGCAGGAGGGGTGTCGGCCAACAGCGGATTGCGCGAGGCCGTGACCCGCGAGGGCGAGAAGCGCGGCTGGCGCGTATTCCTGCCCAAGAGAAGCTACACCACCGACAACGCGGCCATGATAGCCGTAGAGGGGTATTTCAAATATAAAAGAGAGGAGTTCGCATCGCTCGACGTCACACCCGTATCGCGGGTGACGCAACTGAGATAGAGGCGGCTGTTCGCCCCGACCGATGAGGCGACAACACACAAAAAGCGGATCAAGTGACCAGTAAGAAGGTAATAATAGTAGACGACCACACCCTTTTTCGCAACGGACTCAAGCTGTTGATAAACAACACCTCGGAGTTTCGGGTGGTGGGCGAGGCCGCCGACGGCAGAGAGTTTCTCGACATGCTCGACAACGACGGACTGCCCGACGTGGTGCTCCTCGACATCAACATGCCCGAGATGGACGGCATAGAGGCGGCGGAAGCGGCCCTCGCGCGCTATCCGGGTCTGCCCATCATAACCCTATCGATGTACGGCGAAGAGGACTACTACTTCAAGATGGTATCGTTAGGAGTAAAGGGGTTCGTACTCAAAAACTCCGACATACAGGAGGTGGTCGACGCAATGGAGAGCGTCGCGACAGGCGGCACATACTTCTCGCAGGAGCTGTTGGTGAACCTCGTCAGCAACCTGCGCTCCACAGGCTCGTCATCGATAGTGAGCGGCGGCGAGATTCTCTCCGAAAGAGAACGGGAGATACTGTTCCTGATATGCAAAGGACTCTCCAACCAAGAGATAGGCGAAGAGCTGTTCATATCAAAACGCACCGTCGACAAACACCGCGCCAACATATTGGCCAAAACAAACTGCAAAAACACGGCGAATCTGGTAGTCTTCGCTATCAAGAATCGTCTTGTCGAGATATGACGGTCTGGCCAAGGCGAGTCTTGTTATCGGAGCCGTCACGGGTGGGGGTGGGTTTTTTTTGGGGGTTGGTAGGTCTCTGAGTTGTCAGTTTTTTTGAAGATCAGAGGGAGAGGAC
>CAMWRR010000178.1 GCA_947176715.1 uncultured Rikenellaceae bacterium
CGATAGCTCCCGTCACCTTTCTCGACCGTCTCGATGCGGGCAAGCAGGCTACGGTCTTTGTCGGCTATTCGGAGAGCGGCAACATCAAGATAGGCAGCCCCGACAACTGGGGCAACGTCGGGTCGTACGAGCTGTCGGACGGCGTGAAATTGCAGGTTATAGGCGGAGAGTTCTTCGACTATAAGAGCATCAAGGCTCTACGCGCATATAGCGGCGGGAGCGAGTTTTCATGCATAGTGAAATCCGCTGACGGTGTTGCGACGCTTACCCCGGTCGGCACTGTCGACTGGATATCCATACGCGACAATATCGTCACCGTGTCCCCCAACAGCGGCGCCGAGCGTGAGTGCCGGGTGGCGGTAAGTGTGGGCGGTAAGAGTGTCGGGGTATTTTATGTGCATCAGGGGAGGAATATTGAATTTACAGATTCGGATGGCGTCATAATAGAGAACAACCTTTTTGAAATGGTGGGGGCTCCCGAAGCGACGAACAGAGCGGTTACTGTCTCGTTTGACATAGAGGACGAGGAGTTAGACGGACTCGATATAGTGCCTCGAAACAGCGAAGGCTTGACTGTAACAGTAGACCGTGAGACAAAAACCTTGACCTGTTACTTTACCCCCGCCATATTCACGAGTAAAGAATACGTACTACCAATCGATTTCATCGATATGAACGGTACTGTTCAGTCGACATTTACTTTCGTGCAACGTCCTGTAAAATTTACATTTAATCCGGTAAGATACAAGCCTCTATCGTATAAAGGAGGTAGTGCCACAGTCTCCATTACCGTGGATGTCGGTGCTGAATGGCAGGCCTCTGTAAGCAGCCCTGACGGTGATGTGAAACAATGGATCACACCTATCACCGGTGACGGTAAGAGCGGAGGAACTTTTACATTCGAGGTGGCTCCCAATGATGGGAACACTATTCGCAGAGCCTACATCACAGTACGGAGTCTCAATTCTCAATCGGAAGAGTATTGTATAACGCAGATGCCATCCTACGGTATATGCAACCTCTCTGCCGACATTTGCTGGGATGCCGACGACGCTACCCTAAGAGCTTACAGTAAAGGACGCGACTATACGTTCACATTCAATACGGACACCGCTATCCCCGAGGGTACGAAACTTGCCATAAACTGCGATCCGGACGGGTTAGGGGCGTATGGTATCGCCGCAAGTGAGATAATCAACACCTCTGACAATGCTTATAGTTTTACCGTCACAGTTCCTGACAGTGAGAATCTCGACGAAGAGGAGACGAGCCGTATAGACATCACTGCCGACGATATTGCAATAGGTAGTTTCACCGTAATAAAGGCGTTCAAACCCTCATTCGTCTCATTTGCAGAGGAGGTGTGGGGAGGCGTAAAAGATCGCCCCGAACTGCGTAAAGCCATCTATCGTGCATCTGACTGGGACATAGAAAGCCTTGACTCAGACAATGAGAGTCTTAAAGTAGCTACCGAATATCACGGTGACATAAAGATATTTTACGCCGATGAGCTTATGTACGACAGCGAGCCGCAAGAGGCCGTTATAACCATGACCCTCAAAGGCGGCAATAGCGTTAGTTACACCACTAAGCAAGCTCCCGTGGAGTTCTTCATAAGCGATACGGATATGCTCAGACTCCGGGATGTTAGCAGTGAGCGCACCGAAGTAAATGTCACGGTGTTTACTAAGGCGGGTAGTTCTACGTCACCATGGCGTGTCAACTCTTTGAAAGGGAACAATTACAGCTTCCTGTCTTCCCGGCCTAACGTCAGCGGCACCGAGACTAATGCCAGCGGCACCGACCTCACTATCATATTCAGTGCCAACACCAGCGGCAACCGCACGGGATATTTCACGCTCAAAAGCAGGAACACCACCTCTCAGAGATTCGATGTGTCACAAAGATACGGCATAGAGACCCTATCCATAGGCGGGGTTGAGTGGACGCTGTATAATTTGGATTATCCCAAAAGCTATTACGGCGGCACTTTGGCAGAAGCCTTGCCGTCTACGCTTACGGGTATGCGGTTGAGTTCGCTTGGCAGGTTATACCAGTGGGGATATAATGTCGCATGGAAATCCGAATCGTCACAATCGGGATGGTCTGATTGCGAGCCGTGGAACAGCCGTTGGCAGTCCACCGTTATTGAAGACTCGTTATGGACCGATACCCCTTGTCCCGACGGATTCCGCCTACCCACAGCAAATGAATTTCAAAATCTGATAAATGCGTGCAATATCACCCCGTCGGACGAAGATACGTGGGGTGAGGGCAAAATAGGCTATGTAACCCTTACAGATAAAACGGACAGTAATAGGAAGTTAGAGTTTCCGGCATTGAAAAATAGGAGTAGTGACGGTGGATATTACTCTAACGGACGCTATTGGTCATCGCAATATAATGCAGCGTATGATAATTCATCAGCGAAAGATTTTTTCGTACATGAAGAAGGGGTTATCATGGATTACGATCATAAATTGCACGGCTATGGTATCCGTTGCGTCCTCAGGTAAAACACACATTTTAACACGCTAATATCATAATTATGAGAATATCTGATGTCTGTTTTGCCTGATTACGGCCCGGGCGATACGAGATGCGAAAACATTGTCCGCTTGTTAGGCTTTATCGGAGCGATATCCGGTCTGTGCCCATGTGTATGCGGTATAAAGTGTCATAGTTATTTATTGTCGCACACCGTATTGAATACACGTTAAAAATCGACGACGTACGTCTAAAATGTCCGTCACAAAAAAACAAACTCAACAATGAACAAAATAACCACTCTTTTAATCGCGGTCGGCATCATATTGGCCGGTTGCGCCCGTCGCACCGATACCGCGACATTTTCCGCCAAAGTGACGTTAGAGCTCGACATCCCCGAGATGATAACCTCACAAAGTATCGTCGGCGGAGCAGGAACGGCTATAACCCCTGTATCATATTCAGCGACAGAAGAGCGCACCGGCTCTCAAGACGCTACATCTCGGAACGCCGCATCTTCGGATGCCGTGTCGTCGGAGTCTGCATTATCCCGTGCCGGCGCCTCCACGGAGGAATCGATAACGTCCCGAGGGCATGAGAGAGACCTCATCTCAGAGGTGTCGTTCTACATCTTCGACGATACCGGCGACTTCATATCGAAAAGCACGTTCGCCGGTGCGGACAGTTACAGTCTCGACCTGCCCAAGAACGGCCGTTACACCATCTATGCCATGTGCAACATGAGCGGCATGGCCGATATGCCCGAGGCCTGCTCTCAGAGCGATCTGGAGGCGATGACCGTCTCCCACCGCGAGAGCTACGACATGCTCCCCTTCGCGGGTAAGACGCAGGCGGTCCTGAGCGCGGATAACGCACAGAGTGTGAGAATCCCCCTCAACCGCCTCAACAGCGCCATACGCATAGAGAATCGCGATGTCTACCGCATGGAGCTGACTAAAGCGACGGTCAGCGGTCTGCCGAGCTGTGCCAACATCTTCGATACCGGCACCGAAGCGCCGGGCGTCACCTACGACCGCACGGCCCGTGCCACCGTAGATGCCGACGGCAACGCAATAGTCTACAGCTTTTTGGTGCCCGAGGAGCGCATGGCGGACGTTCGTATAGAGGCCGAGGCCACATTAAAGAACGCCTCCGCCGACAAGACCTCAGCCATAGCCTCGCTCTCGTTCATGGAACGTCTCGAAGCGGGCAGACAGTCCGAGGCTCTTGTGGGCTACAC
>CAMWRR010000179.1 GCA_947176715.1 uncultured Rikenellaceae bacterium
ACAAGACGGAGGCCATATCTTCGTTGTTCCATTCGATAAGCGCGGGGACCTCGGTGCAGGCGAGCTTCGGACGCTCCATCGACCCCGTGACAAACCTCTACGACAACATAGCCAACTTCAACAACTCCTACGCCGTGAATGCGTCTTTGCCCGTGTTCGGCGGTCTTAACGTGCTCAACAACTTCCGCATAGCGAGGATAGCGACCTTACAGGGCAAAGAGGAACAGGCGCGTGTGGAGGATCAGATAGCGCTCATGACCATGCAGGCGTTTTTCGATGCAGTGTTCGCGGCGGAGAACTACCGCTATGCCATGCAAAACCTCGAAGAGAAACGGCTGTTGCTCGCACAGGTGAAAGGACAGGAGAGCGTCGGTCTCAAAAGCTCGGCCGATGTGGCGCAGGTAGAGGCAGACGTAGCCATGAGCGAGGCCACGCTCATAAGCTACGCCGGCAGTCGCGACATGAGCATTATAAAGCTGAAAGAGCAGATGAACTACCCGCAGGAGGAGGAGTTGGTACTCGATTCGCTGTTTTTCGATACGATGCCATCCGACGACTACCGCGAAAACAGCTCGGAGATAGCGGCCAAAGCCCTGACATTCCTCCCGGAAGCACGTATCGCATACTACAATGTGCGTAGCTACTCCATAAACAAGACCACCGCTCTGGCAAGCCTGTTTCCCTCGCTCAGTCTGCAAGGGGGCTACTCCACGGGCTACACCCGCGGCATCAACACTAACGGCAGTCTGTACGATCCGTTCCGCGACCAGCTCCGCAACCGTGGCGGCGAATATGTGGGGCTGAGCCTCAGTATCCCGATATTCTCCGGTCTGAGCAGGGTCAGCAGATACCGCCGTGCGGGCAATGCGCTCAAAAGCGCGGAGCAGACGCGTATAGAGACCGACAGACGCTTGGAGAGCGAGATAAAACAGGCCGTAGCCGACCTCGAAAACGCGGAGAAAGAGTATCTGCAATACATCAAAGGCGAGAAGGCGAGCCGTCTCTCTTACGAGGTTACGCAGGCCAAATACAGCGAGGGGTTGCTCAGCTTCGTGGACGTGCAGACGACATCGACGCAATATATGCTCGCCCGCATAAACATGAATAACGCCCGCTTCCGTTACTACATAAAACGCAGAGTGGTAGACTACTACAAAGGCGAGCCGTATATAAGATAACCTTCCGGGATAGAAAAAACACGATTATGGATATAGCGATAGAAAAGAAAAATGGTCTGAAAAAGAGACACATACCCTATCTGATAGGCGGAGCGGCGGCGGTGGTCCTCATCCTCGCCATAGCGTTCGGCAATCATGGCAATAGGCTGAAAGTGGATGGCGACTCGCTCATCATCAGCACCGTAACCGACGGTATGTTCAACGATTACGTCAGAATCAACGGCAAGGTTCAGCCTATAACAGTGATACAGCTGAGCCCACTTGAGAGCGGAATAGTGCAGGAGAAGGTGGTTGAAGAGGGGGCTATGGTCAAAAAGGGCGATGTGATTCTGCGTCTGAGCAACAACCAGCTCAACCTCGACATCCTCAACAGCGAGGCCTCTTTGTCGGAGAAAGAGAACATCTTGCGCAACACGCGTCTGGCAATGGAGCAAGAGAAGCTCAACCTCAAACAGGAGATGCTCAACCTCAAGATGGAGGTGGCCCGCAAGAAGAGGGGCGTGGATCAATTCTCGCGTCTCTACCGTGACAAGCTGGTCCCCGAAGAGGATTATCTGAAAGCCAAAGAGGATTACGAGCTTTACGCGGAACGTCTGGCGATAGTAAGCGAACGCCAGCGTCAGGATTCGATAAGCAGAGAGCTGCAGATCTCCTCTTTTGAAGAGAGTCTGGAGAGTATGAACAAGAACATGGCGCTCACGCACGAGAGGCTCGAAAACCTCAACGTGAAGTCGCCTATCGACGGACAGCTCGGCTCTTTGGACATAGTGCTGGGGCAATCGGTACACTACGGCGACAAGATAGGCCAGATTAACGACCTCTCCAACTACAAGGTGGAGGCCCAGATAGACGAGCACTACATCGACAGGGTATCGCCCGGGCTGAACGCCGTAATGGAGCGTCAGGGCACCGACTACACCCTTGTGGTGAGCAAGGTATATCCGGAGGTGGCGGAGAATACGTTCAAGACCGACTTCGTCTTCGAGGGAGGGTTGCCCGACAATATCCGTACCGGTCAGACATACAACCTCAGCCTCCAGCTCGGGGAGCCGACAAGAACCGTTATGATTCCGCGAGGCTCGTTCTTCAACAAGAGCGGGGGCAAATGGATCTTCGTCATGTCGCCCGACGGCAAGAGCGCGCATCGCCGTCAGATACGGCTCGGACGTCAGAATCCGCAATACTACGAGGTGCTCGAAGGTCTCGAAGCCGGCGAGAGGGTGATAACCTCTAACTACGACATGTACGGCGACAACGAGGTGTTGGTACTGAAATAAACATACGCCATAGGGCGGACACAATATAAGAATCGTTAAAAAAATTGCTATGGAGACAATGGTTAAGATAGATCATCTCGTGAAGGCGTTTCGCACGGAAGAGGTGGAGACACGGGCATTGAACGATGTGTCGTTCGAGGTGCGACAGGGTGAGTTCGTCGCCATAATGGGCCCTTCGGGTTGCGGTAAATCGACGTTACTGAACATTCTCGGTCTGTTGGATAATCCTACCGCGGGCAGCTATACCCTCTCGGGCAGAGAGGT
This sequence comes from uncultured Rikenellaceae bacterium, assembly GCA_947176715.1. GTDB lineage: Bacteria > Bacteroidota > Bacteroidia > Bacteroidales > Rikenellaceae > CASDZP01. The sequence continues at coordinate 2,720 of CAMWRR010000179.1, forward strand.
GGGAGCACTCAAGGAGAAAGACCGCACTGCGGTACGTAAAGGCTCCATAGGCTTCGTGTTCCAGAGCTTCAACCTTATAGACGAGCTTACCGTGTACGAAAACGTGGAGTTGCCGCTGTTGTATCTCGGCATGAAGGCCTCCGAACGCAAACAGAAGGTAAACGACATACTGAAGCGCATGGATATATCGCACCGTGCCGGCCACTTCCCGCAACAGCTCTCCGGCGGTCAGCAACAGCGTGTGGCCATAGCCCGCGCCGTGGTGTCGAACCCAAAGATGATACTGGCCGACGAGCCTACCGGTAACCTCGACTCCAAGAACGGTCTCGAAGTGATGAATCTGCTCACCGAGCTGAACAAGGAGGGCACCACTATCATGATGGTGACACACTCCAAACGCGACGCATCGTTCGCACACAGGACCATCAATCTGTTCGACGGTCAGATCGTGAACGAGATGGGAGAGATATAGCCTCTTGCCGGGAAACGGTCTATAAGCGGGGCGCACCGTACATGCGCTTCGCTTTTGTTATGTTTTGCCGTGAGGGAGATTTTCACCGGACGGCAATGATGCAAAATTCTGTCATCTTGACGAATCGGCCCGTTTTTTGTTATATTTGTCCTTAGAAACCGAATAGCCCTACTAATGATTAAGGAAAACTACATCAAGATATTCGAGAAATCGTTCAGAGACAACTGGAGCAAGCCCGCGTTGCACGACTACACCACCGGACACGAGTCGACGTACGAACAGATGTGTCTGTCGATAGCCCGTCACCATATTCTGTTCAAATACATGGATATAGCGCCGGGCGACAGGATAGCCTTATGCGGCAGGAACTCATCGCGGTGGGCGGTCACGTACATGTCCGTCATAACCTACGGTGCGGTGATAGTTCCTATACTCGACGAGTTTACCCCGCAAGACATAACCCACATCATAAACCACTCTGAGAGCCGGT
>CAMWRR010000180.1 GCA_947176715.1 uncultured Rikenellaceae bacterium
ACTCGACAAAGTAACCAAAACGAGGGGGCACAGCCCCTTTTGAGAGGCGTGATGTAAGGTGAGGCCGAGGGGGAGGGGTCGAAGCACTTCAGGTGTGTCGGGCGGCTTGGACGGGATTTTGGGACGTTAGGGTGTTTGGGTGAACCTTTCTGCCCGCCGTGAGGCGTGCCTGATAAGCGTGAAACCAGTTCTCGCCCACCGCGAGGTGCGCCCACTGCGAGGTGTGCCGTTTTCACCTTACTATTGCGACTTAACCGACATATAAAGTTGATACTAAAAATGCTTTTTGGAGATATGGTATTTGGGCCGGTCAAGAGTCGGCGTTTGGGTCGATCTCTCGGGGTCAATCTGCTTCCGGTGGACGGCAAGCTGTGTAATTTCGACTGCATCTATTGCGAGTGCGGGTGGACGGATGCTCCCGACAAGCCGTTACGCTTCAACGACAGGGGGGTGATAGCGGAGGCTCTGGAGGCTCGTCTGCGAGCCATGAGCGAGGCGGGCGAGGGTCTCGATGTCATCACCTTTGCCGGTAACGGCGAGCCTACCATGCACCCGCACTTCGCCGAGATAGTGGACGACACGGTGGCTCTGCGCGACCGTCTGTTCCCGTCGGCCAAGGTAGCGGTGTTGAGCAACGCCACCATGATAGGACGGGAGAGCGTGCGCAAGGCGTTGGAGAGGGTAGACAGGGCCATACTAAAGATCGATTCGGCCTTTCCCGAGACCATACGTATAGTCAACGGTCCCCGCTTCGACTATTCGTTGGACAAGGTGATAGAGTGGATGAACCGCTTCGAGGGCGACATAGTGGTGCAGACGATGTTTCTGCGCGGCGAGAAAGATGGCATAGTCATCGACAACACCACCGACGAGGAGGTGTCGGCGTGGCTGGATGTGCTCGACAGGGTACGCCCCTCGCAGGTGATGATATACTCCATAGACCGCGCCACCCCTCACGACCGCCTCGCCAAGGTTTCGGGCGACGAGCTGGAGCGTATAGCCGAGAGGGTACGTGCGCGCGGCTACCGTTGCGACCACACCGTTTAGATATTTAACGAGCCGTGTAAGCGGCTATTAAAACGATAAAACCATGACATACGAAGATTTCAGAGAGAGTGTAAGGCGACTGGATTCGCTGAGGAGTTGTCTTTGACCCCGCTTTCAGACAGAGCGAATACGAACGTTTGACGGCGAGTCAGGAGGCTCCCGGTTTCTGGGACGATGCCGCCGGTGCCCAGAAGATACTCAAGGAGGCGGCATCTCATAAGAGCTGGCTCGACATGCTCTCCGACCTCGAGAGCAAGATGCGCGAGGCCTCCACGGCTTTCGACTTCATGCGCGAGGGGTTGCTCTCGCAGGAGGAGGTCGACGCCGCTACAGATGCTTTCGTCGCGGCCCTCGGGTCGGCGGAGCTTAGGGCCATGCTCAGCGGCGAGGAGGACCGCATGAACGCCATCATAGAGATCAACTCGGGGGCCGGCGGCACCGAGAGTCTCGACTGGGCCTCCATGCTGCTGCGCATGTACACCCGTTATGCCGAGCGCAAGGGGCTCAAGTGCCGCGTGCTCGACATACAGGAGGACGGCATAGGGGTCAAGTCGGCCATGATAGAGATAGAGGGCGACTACTCGTTCGGCTACCTGCGCTCCGAGAGCGGGGTGCACCGTCTGGTGAGGCTCTCGCCGTTCGATTCGAGCAACAGGCGTCACACCACCTTCGCATCGGTGTTTGTGACCCCGGCCGTGGACGACACCATAGAGATAGAGGTGTCGCCCGCCGATATCAAGTGGGACACCTACCGTTCCGGCGGCGCGGGCGGACAGAACGTCAACAAGGTGGAGACGGGCGTACGTCTCTACCACATACCCACCGGCATAACGGTGGAGAACACAGAGACCCGCTCCCAGCTCATGAACAAGGAGAACGCCATGAGGATACTCAAGAGCAAGCTATACCAGCTGGAGCTTGAGAAGAAGATGGAGCTGCAACGCCAGCTGGAGGGCAGCAAAAAGAAGATAGAGTGGGGCAGTCAGATACGCAGCTACGTGCTTCACCCCTACAAGCTGGTCAAAGACCACCGTACGGGTTGCGAGTCGTCATCGCCCGACGAGGTGCTCGACGGTGAGATAGACGCTTTCATAGATGCCTATCTGTTATGGGCTAACGAGGTGTAGTATGGATATGATATTCTTCATAAAGGGTATTGTCATGGGTCTGATGGGCTCTATCCCGTTGGGTCCCATAGGGGTGTTGTGCATACAGCGTACCCTATCGGGCCGGTTCCGCTCCGGATTCGCCTCGGGGTTGGGGGCAGCCACCGCCGACACCATCTTCGCTACCGTGGCTCTATTCTTCTACTCGCTGGTGATGTCGTTCATAGAGAGCCGCATGACCCTCCTGACCGTGATAGGCGGGATAATAATAATAGCGATAGGGGTGTCTCTCTTCGTGAGGAAGACAAAGGTGCACATACGCCGTAACCGTGTGGGCGGCAAGAAGATATTCAAGGATTACATATCCACCTTTCTGCTCACTCTCACCAATCCGGCCTATATATTGGTATTCATAGCCCTCTTTTCGTCAGTAGGCATAGCCCGTGACGGCAGCATGTCGGTGGCGGGCGGGGTGCTCACCCTCTTGGGTGTGGCGGCCGGGGCCTGCTCGTGGTGGTTCGTCCTCACCTTTGCGGTAGACAAGCTACGCAGGCGGTTTCGTCCCCGTCATCTGGTCATCCTCAACAAGGCGGCCGGTGTTCTGATATTCGTGTTGGGCGTAATAGCTGTGATATCCGCCTTCGTTTCGGGAGGCATCAAATCGATATGACAATGAAGAAGATAATAATAGCCATAGACGGTTACTCGTCGTGCGGCAAAAGCTCGTTCGCCAAGGCCATAGCCGCCAAGCTCGGGTACATATTCATCGACACCGGAGCCATGTACCGCGGTGTCACCCTGTGGGCCATACGTCACGGCATGGTCACCGGTTCGCATATCGACGAGGCACGTCTCGTGGAGGCTCTACCCTCCATAGACATATCGTTCGCATACAACGAGTCACGTAAGGCCGGCGACCTCATCCTGTGCGGCGAGAACGTGGAAGATCGGATACGCTCCATAGAGGTGAGCGACGCCGTCAGCCGCGTGAGTGCAATAGCGGCCGTGCGCGCCCGTCTGGTTGCCATGCAACAGGCCATGGGTCGCGGTAAGGGCATAGTGATGGACGGCCGCGACATAGGCACCACCGTATTCCCCGATGCCGAGCTCAAGATATTCATGACGGCCAGCGTAGACGTACGCGCTAAGCGTCGCTACAAAGAGCTGGTAGCCAAAGGCGAAAAGGTCACTCTGGATGATGTGCGCCGCAACGTGGCCGAACGCGACCGTATCGACGAGACACGCGCCGAAAGCCCCCTGCGCCGCGCCGCCGACGCCCTGCTCCTCGACAACAGCGACATGACGATAGATGAACAGATGGATTGGATAGACTCTATTCTAAGAAGGCTCTTGGAATAGAGTCTATCCAATCCGTCTGTGCCTCCGGCGGCCACTTTGTGGAGAGGGCTTTCAGCCGGAGCCTCCCGGCGGGCCCTTTCAGGGGGACTTACTTTTGTCACTCGACAAAAGAACACGTTTTCGAT
>CAMWRR010000181.1 GCA_947176715.1 uncultured Rikenellaceae bacterium
TATCCGATATTTGCACACACAAAATATTATTACTACATTTGCAAGTCCGTATTAAAAGAGGTACGGATATAAAATAATGTCTAACAACTAATTAAAAATGGCAGAAAGAACAAACGAGCAGATCAACGCATCGGCCAACATCGAGACTTTCGATTGGGACGCATTCGAAAGCGAAAAAGACCTTTACGGCACGTCGTCAAAAGAGTCTATCTCTGAGAAGTACGACCAGACCCTCTCTAACATCCAGACGGGTGAGGTGCTCGAAGGCACCGTGATAGCGATAACCAAACGCGAGGTGGTTGTCAACATCGGTTACAAATCGGAGGGTGTGATACCCGTGAGCGAATTCCGCTACAACCCCGAGCTCGCAGTCGGCGAAAAGGTGGAGGTGTACGTAGAGAACGCCGAAGACAAAAAGGGTCAGCTGGTGCTCTCTCATAAGAAGGCCCGTCAGCTCCGTTCATGGGATCGTGTCAACGAGGCTCTCGAGAAAGACGAGATAATCAAGGGCTTCATCAAGTGCAGAACCAAAGGCGGTATGATCGTCGACGTGTTCGGCATAGAGGCGTTCCTCCCCGGTTCTCAGATAGACGTAAAACCCATCCGCGACTACGACGTTTACGTAGGCAAGACAATGGAGTTCAAGGTGGTCAAGATCAATCAGGAGTACCGCAACGTGGTTGTGTCTCACAAGGCGCTCATCGAAGCCGAGCTCGAACAGCAGAAGAAAGACATCATCTCGAAACTCGAAAAGGGTCAGGTCCTCGAAGGTACCGTCAAGAACATCACCTCTTACGGCGTGTTCATCGACCTTGGCGGCGTAGACGGCCTCATACATATCACCGACCTCTCTTGGGGCCGCGTGAACCATCCCGAAGAGATCGTACATCTCGACGAGAAGCTCAATGTGGTTATTCTCGACTTCGACGATGCCAAGAAACGTATCGCTTTGGGTCTCAAACAGCTCACCGCTCATCCTTGGGATGCGCTCAGCTCTGAGCTCAAGATAGGCGACAAGGTGAAAGGCAAAGTGGTGGTTATGGCCGACTACGGTGCGTTCATAGAGATAGCTCCCGGCGTGGAGGGTCTCATACACGTGAGCGAGATGTCGTGGTCGCAGCACCTCCGTTCGGCTCAGGAGTTCATGAAAGTGGGCGACGAGGTGGAGGCCGTAGTGCTCACCCTCGACCGCGAGGAGCGCAAGATGAGCCTCGGTATCAAACAGCTCACCAAAGATCCGTGGGAGGATGTGGAGACCAAATATGCGGTAGGCTCGCGCCACACCGCCAAAGTGCGTAACTTCACCAACTTCGGCGTATTCGTAGAGATAGAGGAGGGGGTAGACGGCCTCATCCACATCTCCGACCTGAGCTGGACCAAGAAGATCAAACACCCCGCAGAGTTCACATCCAAAGGTGCGGACATAGAGGTGGTGGTCCTCGAGATAGACAAGGAGAACCGTCGTCTCAGCCTCGGCCACAAACAGCTCGAAGACAACCCCTGGGACGTATTCGAAACGCTCTTCACTCTCGACTCTACCCACAAGGGCACCATCGCCGACATCAACGACAAGGGTGCGATCGTAACTCTCGAGCACGGCGTAGAGGGCTTCGCTCCGGCAAAACAGCTCGTTAAAGAGGACGGCACCATGCCCGTAGCCGGCGAGACTCTCGACTTCAAGGTGATAGAGTTCGTCAAAGGCACCAAGCGCATCACCCTCTCTCACACCCGTGTGGCTCAGGGCGACAACGCTCCCGCACTCGAACCGTCTGAGAAATCATCGTCTAAAGAGGGCAACTCTACTCAGAAAGCCGTCAAGATGATAAACTCTGCCGTGGAGAAGACCACTCTCGGCGACATCTCAGGCCTTGCAGAGCTTAAAGCTCAGCTCGAAAACGCTGAGAAATAGTCTTGCTTGAATCTCTTTGACTGTCCGGTAGTCAGACACCGACAGTCGACAAATATCCGACAGCTCGTGTACGTACGTGTGCACGAGCTGTTTTTTGATATATATAGCGATAGTATGCAGATCGTCGGGAACGCATTCAGGATACCCCACTTATGACAACCGGGGAATATCTCCAAACATATTCCATGTGTTTTAGGGATTTAATCGCTATCTTTGTGAAAGGCAAATTGCGGTATGCGAGGCTTTGAAAGGGCGGGAACAGGCTCCTCTCCGGAGTGTTCTTATTACACCTACACGCAGATGTCTTACGGAAACCTACCGCACTTTTGCGAGCTTTATATTGCAGGATTCATATCATGAGAAAGATAATAACACTGTTCTTGGCATTGTTTGCGACCGCATCGTCATACGCGCAATCGTACGTAAAACTCAACGGGGTCTACGCCCTTGTTGGCGTCATCAATCCGTCGATAGAGATGCCGCTGTCGAACCGGTTCACCTTCAACATGGAGGGGGTCTACTCTCCGTGGAAGTCGGTGAACAACAAACCGATGCACTTGGGTATGTTCCTCAACGAGGCGAGGTTTCACGTCAAAGAGAACTACAAAGGGTGGTATGTAGGCGCCACCGCCGGCATGCAGGGCTTCTACATGGCGAAAGACGACACCAAGAACTGCAAGGGCTGGGGCATAATACTGGGCGGCACGACAGGCTACCAGTGGCGCATAGGCCGACGGATGCTCATAGAGGCGTTCGTAGGCTACGGCTGGCAACACAGCTGGTACGTCGGCACTAACAGGATAACCGGCGCGGACATACCCTACAATATGTCGTCGGAGTGGTTGCCGTATAAGTTGGGGGTGAATATCGGGTATAAGTTTTTTGATCCGGAGAGGAGGAGATAAATATCCTTGAAAAAGAGAGAACGTATTGACAATATAATCTATAATTTACTTAAATCTTACAGCACCTTTTTTTACAGACATAAGCCCAATAACCACTCCAATTATTTACAAAAAGACAGATATGATTAACATCTATATTCTCAGGTTTTTATCAAGCGCATGCACACTTACAACACCCTTATCTTTAACTTACTAAAGCACATCCATCATTCAAGAAAACACGCTCCATATTCAACATCACACTAAAAAATCCCCAACTAAAGTAGATCTAATCAGAACTCTTCATTAAAAATATCAAATCCTTTAGGAATCTGTCTTTTTATAATCCGATACCCTATAGTAAAATATAATAAAGAGCAAATAACCCCTATCAATAACGACATTAGGTTATTATAACTTTGCATATTATTTAATAATTGCCATTCATCATTAAAGTATAAGAATACACTATAAAATAGCACTCCTATTCCAGACATAAACATCATCCAACCAGCAACTTGTCGCGTGAACTTAGGCTCACTTTTTTGCAAATAAGATATAATAAATTTAGGTATTGGGAATGGATTCCTTATTAAGGTCTTTTTATTAATTTGGTTACATGATTTAACTTGGCCATGTAGGCTAAAATCTGAGCTACTATTTCCCGTATGACATATTTGTATTATAAGACCTTCAAGATAATCGAAATAGTCAAAATTTAACAATACGCTTTTTTTATCTTCAGACAAAATAATAGAAAAACCATTAGATAGATTTTTTTGATATATTATCTCACAATCTAAAATTTCATATCTTTCATCTATATGTATCTTGAGAGG
>CAMWRR010000182.1 GCA_947176715.1 uncultured Rikenellaceae bacterium
TCTCAGTGAATAACGCTTATAACTTCGTTACTCTCTATTGCGGGCCTCCGTGGGGGGGAGGCTCCGGCCCGCTCGGCCCCTACGTTACACTTCGGGTCCGCCAAGAGGAAAGGCCTACGGTCCTCGTGCCTCGGACCGGAATAAGAGGAATTTGTGGTTGATGCCACTCCGCTATGCTTCGGGGTTGAGAAAAGTAAAGCACCTTTGATACGCTTGGGCTGAAAAAGCAGAATGTGTCTTACGACCCCTCGTTCCTCGGGTGTGTACGCCTTACGGCGTGTTTTCCGTTTGCTGTCACTATGCGTCTCTCGCTTCGTTCGGGCTACTATTTTTCAAAACAATCAAGCCATTGATATTTATAGTATCTAATTCACATTATATTATGTTGTTCTAAAACGCAATTCTCAAATCCTCCCTAAATACTATAAAAACAAAAAAGCTCCCCACTGAAAAAGGGAGCTTTTAGTGCGGTATGGACGAGACTCGAACTCGCGACCTCCTGCGTGACAGGCAGGCATTCTAACCAGCTGAACTACCACACCGTGTTCTGTTTTGCAGGGCAAAGATAATACTCTTTTTCATATTACACAAATATCTGTCCGATTATTTTTTGCACGACATCTTTTTGTGTTGGTTTTTAAAATGTTGCAGACACAGGGGTGTTATAATGATTATCCATTAGGGGAATATCGACAAACAATTTTCCGACAACTTATTAGCGTCATTTTTCAAAAAAGGCTTGTTTTTTGCATATTAATGTCTTATATTTATATGTCGGTATTCGCGAGAGTTTTACCGTGAGAGGAGCACATTAAACATTACGATTATGGAAGAGACACAAGACAGAGAGGTCGCCATTTTCGCCGGAGGTTGTTTCTGGGGAGTGGAGCACATTATGCACAAGATGGCTGACATAGAGTCGATTGAGGCGGGTTATATAGGCGGACATGCCGATATTGTCGCCCCCACCTACGAGCAGGTCTGCATGGGCAATACCGGTTATGTGGAGGCGGTAAGGATAGTGTTCGATCCTCGCAAGGAGAGCTATGAGCGTCTGTGCCGACTCTTTTTCGAGATACACGACCCTACCCAGCGCGACGGTCAAGGCCCCGACATAGGCGAGCAATACCGTTCGGTAATATTCTATAACTCGCCATGTCAGCTCCGCACGGCCCGGAAGGTTGTTGACGAGCTTGTCTCCAAGGGCTACGACGTGGCCACCGAGCTACGTGAGGCCACACCCTTCTACCGTGCAGAGGAGTATCACCAAGACTATTATACAAAAAAAGGTACATCGCCCTACTGTCACTCCTACACCAAAAGATTCTGACTCGTAGCAGTCCGGGTGTAAATACGGGTGCTTAACTTACAGAACAATACACATATATGAGAATACATATTATTCTGACAACAGTCGCAGTAGCGTTTATGTCTGCGACTTTTGCTTCAGATGCCGTCAGCATCGGGGCAGCCGCTCGCAAAGGCCATAAAGAGGAGCCGTCGAGATCGCTATATAGTCTGCAACAGGATTTTGTCGACATGCGTCTGGGTATGTTCATCCATTTCAATATCCCCACTTATGTCGGTGACGACTGGCCCGATCCCGACACCCCCGCCTCGCTGTTCAACCCCGTACGTCTCGATTGCGACCAGTGGGCGGAGGCGGCCGCGTCGGCACATGCCTCTTTCGGTTGTCTCACGGCCAAGCACCATTCAGGGTTCTGTATATGGGACACCGCCACCACCGATTACAGCGTAGCCTCCTCCCCGTTCGGCGGCGACGTGGTAGCTATGTATGCCGATGCGTTCCGTGCCCGTGGCATGAAAGTGGCGCTATATTACTCCATACTCGACACCCATCACGATATCCGCCCCGGCTTCATAACGCCTCGTAGCGTGGAGATGATAAAGGCCCAGCTCACCGAACTACTGACCTCGTACGGTCCCATAGCGGCACTCTTCATAGACGGCTGGGATACACCGTGGTCGCGCATATCATACAACGATGTCCCTTTCGAGGATATCTATCGCCTCGTCAAGTCGTTGCAGCCCGACTGCATAGTCATGGAGCTTAACGCCGGCAAATATCCGGCCGACGGGCTATACTACACCGACATAAAGTCTTACGAACAAAATGCCGGTCAGCATGTCTCTACCGATACCAACGTGTTACCCGCCGTATCGAGTCTCCCTGTCAACAAAAGTTGGTTCTGGAAACCCGACTTCCCGACATCTCCCGTCAAGAGCGCCGAGTCGTTGGTGAATGACAATCTCCTGCCGCTCAACGAGGCTTATTGTGTTCTGCTTCTCAACGTAGCTCCCAATCGCGACGGTCTCATCGACGACAATGCACTCGAAGTGCTCCGCCAGATAGGCAACCTGTGGGACGGTCCGTCAGGCTCACTCGCACTAAAGGAGCCGGAAGCGCCGATAATATCCGAGAATATCGCTATCGGCAAGAGATGCAACACATCTTGGGCGTACGATATACATATAGCCGACTTCCTCACCGACGACGATTTCACTACGAGATGGCAATCGCACTCGAGCGTAGCCGAACCGTGGGCTGAGGTGGTATTCGATCGAGCCGAGCCTGTCAACGCCATAACCATAGCGGATAGTCGCGGTAGCTTCACCGATTATCGGGTGGAATATTTCGTCGACGGCAAGTGGATGCCGCTATTGGAGGCATCAGACGACGACCGAAAAGTCAAAATACGCCGTTTCGACAGGGTGTGGGCCGAAAAGATACGGGTATACATAACCCCCTCGGACAAACCCGTCACCATAGATGAGATAGGAATATACAATGAGCGTGGAGACATGGCTCGATAACGGTCTACCGGTGATACTTATTAAAGTAATGTTTCGTCGAAGCGCCTCGCGACGGGCAGAAGAGAGACGGTTAGGGTATTTTTGTGACAAACGCTTATAGCTCCGTGATTCTCGCTTGCGGGCCTATATTGGGGAGTTTTCCGCCCACTGTGAGGTGCGGCCCGCTCGGCCCCTGCGTTATACATCGGGTCCGCCAAGAGGAAAGGCCTACGGTTCTCGTGCCTCGGACCGGGACATGCGGAATTTGTGGTTGATGCTACTACGTTTCAGGGTTGCAAAGCTGGAAAACCTCACGCCCCTCTATCTGCTTATAGAACCGAATCAAATACTATTCGCGTTGCTTGGGGAAGAGAAAGCGGAGAGTGTTTAACAACCCTTGCTTCATTTAGGTAGGGAAAGTGCTCAACGCCACTCCCGTACCTTAATATGATGTCATAATTATAGAGGAATCAAATCGAGAACCAACAAACACAAAAGCCAATATAAGGAGTGATCGTTAATTGTTTTTTCACTTTTCAGTGAACATGCCCAACATCACAAGGGACGGAGCCTGCGGGGGACCGCATCTAGCGGGAGAGGGAATAAATGCGGTTAGGTGCTTTCAGTGAATAACGCTTATAGCTCCGTTACTCTCTATTGCGGGCCTCCGACGGGGGGAGGCTCCGGCCCGCCGGTCTCTCCGCTACGCTCCAAGACCGCCAAGATGAAAGGCCTACGGTCCTCGTGCCTCGGACCGGAATATGCGGAATGTGTGTTTGATGCCCTCGCTAACGCATGGAGTGAGGCATAAATAGCT
>CAMWRR010000183.1 GCA_947176715.1 uncultured Rikenellaceae bacterium
ACCCATAAGCCACTATTTTTTATCGGTTGGCTTTTCGGCGTTTTTCTTGTCTTTCGCCAGAACTTCGCGTACGGCGTCGAGCTCCTCGTCGGCCATCTCGCGTCCCGCCGATATTGCGTCCGCCAGACGTTCGCGACCTTTGCGATACGACTCCGAAACCTTGTCGCGGCCCTGTTCGTAAGCCTCTTTGGCCCTCTTTTTGCCGGTGGTGTAGAGGTCGTTAACCTTGTCTTTGCCCTCGGCAACGGCTTTGCCTATCTTCTGACGGGTCACCTCGCCTTTGTCGGGCGCAAACAGGATAGCTACCACAGCGCCTACGGTGGCGCCACCCAAAAATGCCATGAAATTACCTTTAGTGCTCATAATTATAAGTTTTTAAATAGTTGATAAAATATGTATATACACCACAGATGCAAATTTGATACCAAAAAAGGCAACGAGAGTCTCCCTGTGGAGATAAAATCGTTCGAGACGGCTATACGGTAAGTGTCGCCGTATAAATAATTCCTCGTTAACCGGCCCTATGTTCCCGAAAATTTCCTATATTTGTAAATGACTAAATAGTGTTGGCCTTATGGAATGGTTCTCATCTGCGGACGGTCTCGAAAAGGTGTTGTGGATAATAGCCCTGACGAGCAGTCTCATATTCATAGTGCAGACCGTCATGACCTTTATGGGTATGGACGGTGATGGCGATCCGAGCGGTTGCGATGTCGACCTCTCGGAGGATATGCCGCTCGAGTTGTTCACATTCCGTAATTTCGTCAATTTCTTCCTCGGCTTCTCGTGGACCGCCATTGCGCTCTACGGACGCACGGGGCTGGTGGTCACCGTGGTGTCGGCAGTGGTGGCCGGAGTTCTTCTGGTCGCCGCCGTCATGTATATGTTCTATCTTATGAGCCGTATGGAGCAGTCGGGCAATATCGACCTGCACAAAAGCGCCGTAGGGTGTCGCGGCACCGTCTACATAACCATCCCCGAGGGCGGACGCGGCAAGGTGCAGATCGCCATACAGGGCGCCGTGCGCGAATACGACGCCGTTACGGAAGAGGGTTCTGTCGTCAGCGGTACGCCTATAAAGGTGGTGGGGGTGGAGGGCGACTCGTTGCTTAAAGTGGCGCGGTTGTAATTGTATGAAAATCAAACAGTCTGTATAATGGAAGAGATCAGTTTCACACTACCCATCATTGTGTTTGTCGCCGTTTTGTTCGTAACGTTCGCGGCGATATTGTCACGTTACAAACGTTGTCCGTCCGACAAGATACTCGTCGTCTACGGTAAGACCGGGCGCAGCAAGACCGGCGGCAAAAGCTCCGCGCGATGCGTGCATGGCGGCGCGGCGTTCATCTGGCCCGTGTTCCAGAGCTACGCTTTCCTCGACCTGACACCCATAGCCATAGAGTGCAACCTGACCAACGCCCTCAGTAAGCAGAACATACGTGTAGACGTGCCTTGCCGCTTCACCGTCGGCATATCCACCGATGCCGACAGCATGACCAATGCGGCCGAGCGTCTGTTGGGGTTGCGTCTCGAGAACATCAAGGATCTGGCGCAGGATATACTCTTCGGGCAGTTGCGTCTTGTGATAGCCACTATGGACATAGAGGAGATCAACGCCGACCGCGACAAGTTCCTCGCCAACGTGAGCGTCAATGTCGACGCCGAGTTGCGCAAGATAGGTCTTAAACTCATAAACGTGAATGTCACCGACATACGCGATGAGTCGGGCTACATAGAGGCGTTGGGTAAGGAGGCGGCCGCCAAAGCCATAAACGATGCCAAGAAGAGCGTCGCCGAGCAGAACCGCTTCGGTGAGATAGGCAAGGCCGAGGCCGACAGAGACAAGGACATACGCATAGCCGAGACGGTGCGCGACACCCGAATACGCACTTCGGAGGCCAATGCCAGCGCGGTAGAGGGCGAGAACACCGCCAAGATAATGATTGCCAATTCCGATGCCGAGCGTCGCGAGAAGGAGGCCGAGGCTTCGCGCAAGGCTACGGCGGCAGAGCTGGTACAGGCGGCCAAGGCGATGGAAGAGGCCTATTTGGCCGAGAAAGAGGCCGAGGTTGCGCGTGCCGAGCGCGAGAAAGCTACTCGCACGGCCAATGTTGTGGTACCGGCGCAGATAGAGAAAGAGAAGGCCATAATAGACGCCGAAGCCGATGCCGAACGTTTCCGCAGACTGGCGCAGGGTGAGGCCGACGCCATATTCGCCAGGAAAGAGGCCGAAGCACGCGGTAATTTCGAGATACTCACCAAGCAGGCCGAGGGTTACGACCGTCTGGTCAAGGCGGCGGCAGGCGACCCCGAAAAGGCCGTCATGCTCCTTGTGACCGACAAGCTCCCCGAGCTGGTACGCACACAGGTGGAGGCCGTCAAGAACATCAAGATAGACAAGGTGACCGTGTGGGACGGAGGCGCCGGAAAAGACGGCAAGACATCAACCGCCGGTTTCATCTCCGGCATGATGAACTCCGTGCCCCCGCTCAACGACCTCTTCAAAATGGCCGGCATGAACTTGCCGACATACCTCAAAGGCGCAGAAGAGACCGAAAAAGTCGAAAAGGTAGACGAGGTCGAGGAGTAGCATTATCAATAATAGGGAGGGGTAGAGGTCTCAGGGCCTTTACCCCTCTCTGTCTGTTTCCGGCGGGGGAATTGTTTATGACTGGGATTGTTTCCGACTGGTATTGTTTTCGACTGGGATTGTTTTCGACGGGGATTGTTTTCGACTGGTATTGTTTTCGACGGGGATTGTTTTCGACGGGGGCTAACCGAACACAGGCGTTACTCGTTGATATGGACGGACGGTCTCTATATGCTTGTTGCGGGGGACAGGTACACTCCCTGCGATACATGGCAGAACTGAAAAATGTTGCTGTCCGGAGTGTAATTGTATGTGACTCAGTGCAATGTATGCCTTTAAATGCAGAGTCGTATCTTTGTTATGTATCACAGAGGGGGCGGAGTTTGCGAGGGGCTGACCGCCGGTCTCTCCGTTACGCTTCGAGCGCGAGGGGCGGAGGTTGTGTTTTATGTCCCTCGCTCCGCTCGCATATAGTGACAGATATAAGTTTTGCCGGATGGCAATATAAAGACGAGCTTCCGTTTTGCGGCGAAAGATTCCGGAGTGTCTTTTATGTGGCCGTCGCTATGCGCAACCGTTCCGTATGTGCGTAAAAGTCGGGTTAAAGCCTGTGTGTCTGATTTCAAGAGGTTGGCAGTGTGGCTCTTTCGGGTGTTAATGTGTTGTTGCATAGGTGGTTATATTTGTCGGTCGTTGCGGAATAAAAAAACGCTCCGAAAATAAATATTCTCTGAAATTTTAGTTAATTTTGCGGCAGTAAAATTTCAAAATCACATCAACGATGAAAAACATATTGATAGTAGGAGCAGGCGGTCAGATCGGCTCGGAGCTTACCGCACATCTCCGTTCCATTTACGGCAACGATCACGTCATTGCAGCCGACATACGTAAGAGCGACAAAATCAGCGACGACGGTCCTTTCGAGACCCTCGACGTTCTGGAATGCGCCGCACTCGCATCGTTGGTGCATAAATACAAAATCGACACCATCTTCAACCTC
>CAMWRR010000184.1 GCA_947176715.1 uncultured Rikenellaceae bacterium
TAGACATACTTGTCGCCGGAGCCGGTCTGTTTCACCACGGCCCTGGCGGGTATGACCACTCGGTCGGCCGTCTCGTGCGGGAGGCTGACGCGGGCGAACATGCCGGGACGTACCGCCTCGTCGGCATTGTCGATGCGCACCTCTATGGGGAAGGTGCGGGTGGCGGGGTCGACGGTGGGATACACTATGTTGATGTGCCCCTTAAAAATCCTGTCGCCGTACACGTCGGTGGCGACCTCCACCTCCATGCCCTTTTTCACTTTGGTGAACAGCACCTCCGAGACGTCGACCTTCAGCTTGACCGGACGTATCTGCTCCACCGTCAGAATGGGAGCCGCTCCGGAGTACATGTCGCCGTTGTCGTAGTTACGGGCCGTCACTACTCCCGATATGGGGCTGAGGAGCATCGTATTCTCGTTGAGGTTGTCGTAGTTGGTCTTGGAGACGTCGTAGGCCAGCTTGCGGGCCTCCCACTCCGACTTGGAGGTGCCGCCTATGCGGTATAGCTCGTCGGCACGCTCGAACTCGACCTTGTCGTTCTCCATGCGCACCTTGGCCTGAGCCAGATTGGCGCCGTCCGTCTCCACGAGCCTCTGACCCTTCTTAACGCGGTCGCCCACCTCCACATATATGCGCCCTATGCGCACAGGGCTTTGGGGTGCTATGTTATTGGAGACCTGCGCCTCTATGGTGCCCGTAAAGGTACCGGTCTGGTCTACGTCGCGCCTCGAGGCCACATCCACGGTAACCACCGGAAGAGATCGCTCCTCCTCTACCTGCGAGCCGCCCTCTCCGCACGAGAACAACAACCCGCAAGCAAGACACAATAACAGATATTCTCTTTTCATTATATGATGTTTTTCCATGATTATCTCTATTTTTCGTCGTAATCGCCCCTGAGACGGTCGACGGCGTTCCGTGCCACCAGATAGTCGTATATCGACCGGTTGAGGCTGAGCTGTGCGCGGGCCAGCGCCACCTGCGAGTTGTCTATCTCCAGCAGGGTGCCGCCACCCACCTCGTAACGTCTGACCGCTATGTCGTAACCGCGCCGGGCCTCGTCCACGCTCGATGCGGCCGCATCGAACTGACGCACGCACGTCTGCATACGGCTGGTCTGCTGCAACATCTCCACATGCAGACTCCGTTCGGTATTCTCGCGCTGCAGTGCGAGGCTCTCTATGCTCTTCTCCGCCTGCCTTATATCCGACCGGCGCTTGCCTCCGGCGAAGATGGGGATATTGAGACTTACGGCGGCTACGGAGTAGGGAATCCAACGGTATTTCCTGAACCGGAACGTGTTGTCCATACTGCTCCACTGATAGTTGGCGGAGAGCCCGAGCGTGGGATAGTCGGCCGCCTTGGCAACCTCCAGACTCTTGTCGAGTTGACGGCGCTGTATCTCCATCTGGGCGAGGGTGCTGTTGCCCTCCACCGACATATCGCCGGCAGCACCGGTCATGGCCTCGCGGTAGTCGCCGAGGTCGCCCGCGCACTCTATATCCATGTCGAGGTCTACACCCATCAGCGCCTTGAGCTGCCAGAGGGCTATGCGTATGTTGTTCTCGGCGTCGTACATGGACGGCTCGGCATTGCTTACCGTCACTCCGGCGCTTATGAGGTCGTATTCCGAGACGCGACCTACGTCGAACTTCTGTTTGACATTGTCGTAGTTGCTCCGGGCATTGTCGTATATCTGCTTGTAGACCGCGTAGTTGTCCTTGGCCAGCAACACGGCGTAAAAGGCGTTCGACACCTGCTCTATCATGTCTATGCGCGAGTTACGGGCCTTTTCCACCGCCAGCTCCACATCCATGGCCGATATCTTCAGGCTCTTCCACAGCCCTACGTTGACTATCGGCATGGAGGCTCCGAACCCGCCGTTCCAGTTGTTGTCGGTGCCTATCTCTATGCCGTCGCCGAAGCCGCCCATGTACATCACCTGCTTCTTGATGGTGCGCTGGTAGGAGGCCGAAGCGTCTATCTGAGGATAGAGGGCCGCGTATGTACCCTTTTTGGCATAACCGGTCTTCTCTATCTCCTTGTCGGCTATGCGTATTACGGGACTCTCGCTCAGCGCTATCGCTATCGCCTCGTCGAGGGTGAGGGCGGCCGCCTCCTGTGCCCGCAGAGCCGCAGGCGCTACGGCGGCTAACAAGATAACCGACGTTCGTAATATTACTCTTAATGATCTCATCGTATTATATCTAACCGACTACAAAGGTGCATCTAATTAAGCTGACCGTTATCGGCCTTAGCGGGGCTATAATGGTTCATATCGGCACAATATAGTCAATTTGTCTCGATTTCGACTATATTTGCCGCAATAATAGTCCGAAACGGACGGGTGCCCGGTTTTTTTGTGCCGGGAATACCTGTCGTAACTAACGAAGAACATCTGCAAGAACAGACTGCAATGGATAAGAAACGCAGCTCCATATACAAGGCGCCGGAGGTATATTCGATAGAGGACGAGGTGGTCTTCTCACGCGTAGATCATCGTGTCGACGTCGAGCTTCTCCACAGCCTCAACACCGTCTACCTGCCGTCGCACAGGAATGCCGTCATGATATTCGTGTTGCTCACCAGCGGAAAGATAGAGGCCCTTACCGACACGCTCGCGGTATGCGAGGCCGACGGCAACAACTTCATGTGCATACCGATGACCGGGCGTACGATGAAGATGACCGTATCGTGCGACACCTCGGGATATATGCTGATGATATCCAAACGGTTCGCCGACAACATGATAAAAGGACGCAAGATACTCTCCATACCTCAGATAATGAGTATGAGGCACTACCGTACCGTCAAATTCTCCGGCGACGACCTCCACGTGGTGCGCAAATGTCTCGACGAGATAGAGAATCGCTTCTCCGACGACAAAAACCTATTTTGCGCAGAGCTAACCCGCATGGCCATAATGACCTTTCTCTACGAGAACATCAATATAATACTGACACACGGCAAGATAGTGCCCGAAAAGAGCGTCTACGACCGCAAGGAGAGAATGGTGGCCAGATTCGTGGAGCTATTGGTCGCCGACATAGAGGAATATCACGAAGTGGGCTATTACGCCGACCGTCTGTGCGTCACGCCCCACTACCTGTCGAAGGTGCTCAAGTCGGTGCTGAACAAGTCGGCAAGGGAGATAATAGACGGGGTGCTCATAGAGAGAGCCATAGCCATATTGCGGGAACCCGACTCTACCGCGCAACAGGTGGCCGACAGACTGAAATTCTCGGACCAGTCATCTTTCGGGAAGTTTTTCAAACGGCATGTAGGCGTATCGCCCATGAAGTTCAAGAGAGGGGGAGCATAGACAGCCCGATTTATAGTTACCCTTTATGGCCGTCGGGAGATTCGCCCGCAGTGGGCGAAAAGGCGAGTTGTTTCGGTGACAAACGCCGGTGTTGCTACGACTCTTTAACCGCGCCTTACGGCGGGCAAAAAGCGAGCCGATACCAAACAAGCGGAGATACAATTATAAACGTGAGTTCGATATATGATTAATTTCATATATCGTTACATTGCTGTCCGGTAAAACTTATATTCGTTGCCGAATGCGGCCTGAGCGAATGC
>CAMWRR010000185.1 GCA_947176715.1 uncultured Rikenellaceae bacterium
CGTATGCGGTTACGTGCGCGGGCAAGCATGCCTGCGACTTTCGGTTAATGCGCATACCGTTGGGTGTGGAGTGACGGTATCTGTTCGCCGGGGGATATTCCAACCTCTGTCAATTTAATTACGTGTAGTTATTTGGGAGCGGCACTTCGTACCGCGAGAACATGGGGCATTTAAGTACGTGTTATTATTACTGAGCGGGGCTCTCACCCCGCGGGAACCGGTTGCGGCTAATGCGCATACCTTTAGGCGGTTTTATAGTATCTTTTCCGTCTCGCCAACACAACTATTGGGATGTCTGTGCCATAAGATAGTGTTCGCATAATGCGCTTTTTTTCAGGAAGTCTGATTGTAAGTTCATTGTCTCGCCAACTGCAAGACAAATCAATTTTATTCCTCTCCGCAAAAACAACAACAGCCGCCGAAACCCGTCCCACGCCGCAAGACGAACATTAAGTGCTTCAAACCCACCTCCTCGGCATCTTGCATATCATGCCTCTCAAAAGGGGCTGTGCCCCCTCGTTTTGGTTACTTTGTCGAGTGACAAAGTAACTCCCCCGGAAGGGCCGCCGGAGGCAACAATATCCCCTGCGAAAGCAACAATCCCCCGCCGGAGGCACACTATCAAGATTCTCGAAATCCTCGGTTAGAGGGTATAAAAAAAGAGGCTCGGGGGGAAAACTCCGAGCCTCTTTTTTCACACCCTCTAACCGAGGATTTCGAGAATCTTGATAGCAGCGTCTGTGACGGGGGTACCGGGGCCGAATATGGCGGCGGCGCCTGCCTTGTAGAGGGCGTCGTAGTCCTGATGGGGGATTACGCCACCCACTATCACTACTATGTCTTCACGACCGAGCTTCTTGAGCTCTGCCACTATCTGGGGTACGAGGGTCTTGTGACCGGCGGCGAGAGATGATACGCCCACTACGTGAACGTCGTTCTCTACGGCCTGTTTGGCTGCCTCTTCGGGTGTCTGGAAGAGGGGACCCATGTCGACGTCGAATCCGATATCGGCATAGCCGGTGGCTACGACCTTGGCACCGCGGTCGTGACCGTCCTGACCGAGCTTGGCTATCATGATACGGGGACGACGGCCCTCACGTTTTGCGAACGCATCGCACATAGCCTGCGCTTTCGCGAACTTATCACTGTCTTTCATCTCTGCGGAATAAACACCTGATATTGAACGTATCACCGCTTTGTAGCGACCTACCACCTCTTCGCAAGCGTCCGATATCTCGCCGAGCGAAGCGCGCAACTTGGCCGCCTCTACCGCCAATTCGAGGAGGTTGCCCTTGCCTGTCTTGACGCACTCGGTGATGGCAGCGAGAGCCGCCTTTACCTTGGCCTCGTCGCGGTTAGCGCGAAGCTCTTTGAGACGCTCTATCTGCGAGTTGCGGACGGCGGTGTTGTCGACGTCGAGAATGTCGATGGGATCCTCTTTCTCGAGACGGTACTTGTTGAGACCTACGATGACATCTAACCCAGAGTCGATACGAGCCTGTTTACGCGCCGAAGCCTCCTCGATACGCATCTTGGGCACGCCGGTCTCTATTGCCTTGGCCATGCCGCCGAGCTCTTCGACCTCCTGTATGTGCTTCCACGCCTTGTCGACGATCTCCTGAGTGAGACTCTCCACGTAGTACGAGCCTGCCCACGGGTCGACCACGCGACATACGTTGGTCTCCTCCTGTATGTATATCTGCGTGTTACGGGCGATACGAGCCGAGAAGTCGGTGGGCAACGCTATGGCCTCGTCGAGGGCGTTGGTGTGGAGCGACTGGGTGTGACCCAATGCCGCCGCCATCGCCTCTATGGCCGTGCGTGCCACGTTGTTGAACGGATCCTGCTCGGTGAGCGACCAACCCGAGGTCTGCGAGTGGGTACGCAATGCCAAAGACTTGGGGTTCTTGGGATTGAACTGTTTTACGATCTTGGCCCACAGAAGACGTGCCGCGCGCATCTTGGCTATCTCCATGAAGTGGTTGGTACCGATAGCCCAGAAGAACGACAGGCGCGGTGCGAACGAGTCTATGTCCATGCCGGCGTTGACACCGGTACGCAGATACTCCAGACCGTCGGCCAGCGTGTATGCCAGCTCTATGTCGGCAGTGGCGCCCGCCTCCTGCATGTGGTAGCCCGAGATTGATATGGAGTTGAACTTGGGCATGTTCTTGGAGGTGTACTCGAAGATGTCGGCGATGATCTTCATCGAGAACTTGGGCGGATAGATGTAGGTGTTACGCACCATGAACTCCTTGAGGATGTCGTTCTGAATGGTACCGCTGAGCTGGTCGAGGGTGCAACCCTGCTCCAGACCGGCCACTATGTAGAACGCGAGCACGGGCAACACGGCGCCGTTCATTGTCATCGACACCGACATCTTATCCAAAGGTATGCCGTCGAAAAGGACCTTCATGTCCTCTACCGAGCAGATAGATACGCCCGCCTTGCCGACGTCGCCCACAACACGGGGATGGTCTGCGTCGTAGCCGCGGTGGGTGGCGAGGTCGAACGCTACCGACAGACCCTTCTGACCAGCAGCAAGGTTACGACGGTAGAACGCGTTGGACTCCTGTGCCGTAGAGAAACCGGCATACTGACGTATGGTCCACGGACGCATCACGTACATGGTGCTGTAGGGGCCGCGCAGATAGGGCGCTATGCCGGCGGCGTAGTTGAGGTGCTCCATGCCCTCGAGGTCGTCGGCACCGTAGATGCCCTTTACCTCGATATGTTCGGGAGTCACTATGGAGGGGTTGGCCTTGGAGCCGCCCTCCGCTGCACATGAGCCTTTGGTGCAGACCGATTTTATATCTGAAAAATTTGCTCTCATTTTGAAACTGCTTTAGTTAGATACCCAACTCTTTCTGAAAACCTTCGAGCGTCTGAAGCACGTTGCTGCGAACGCTTATGAAGTGTTTCAGACCTTTGGCCTGAAGCTCCTCCTTGCATGCGGGGTCGCCCGCAACCACCACTACGGCTTTGCCTGCGAGCTTCTCGGCTACCTCGGGAGCGAACGTAGCGTACTCATCGTCCGACGAGCATACCACCACTATCTCCGCCTTGGAAGCGAGCGCCGCCGCTACACCCTCGTCCACCGATGCGAAGAGAGTGTTGTCGACGGGACGTATGCCCGCACATGCGAAGAAGTTGCTCGAGAACTGGGCACGCGCGCGCGCGAACGCCAGATTGCCGAGCGTGAGCATGAAGGCCTTGGGCTCCTTGCCGCTACGGTCGGTCTTGAGGCGCATAGCCTCGAACGCCATACCTGCACGGTAGGGACGCAGAGCCTCGTAATCGCTCTCCTTGCCGCAGCAACAGCCGCACGCACCGGCGGTAACGGTCTGCTCGGTGACAGCCGCGTCGGCCGTCTCGGTGAAGTTGGGATACTGGTTGGTGCCGAGAAGGATCTCGCGACGGGTGGCGATGTTGAGGTCGCGTTTGGCGGCAGTCTCGGAGATGATCGCCTGAATGTCGCCGGCCTCGAACGCCGCTACGTAACCGCCTTTGGACTCTATCGACTTGAAGAGCTCCCACGCGCAGTCGGCTATCGACTGAGTGAGATTCTCTATAT
>CAMWRR010000186.1 GCA_947176715.1 uncultured Rikenellaceae bacterium
CTGCGACGCCTTTATCTCTTTCTTGCGCAGACGCGCCACATCCTCTTTCTTCTTGGGCACCCATCTACGGCCGTCGTTACGCAACGACTCCGACATGAGGGTCAGCTTCGACTGCTGGGTACCGTGAACGGGGATACATGTGGGGTGTATCTGAGTGAAGCAGGGGTTGGCGAACATGGCACCTTTGCGGTAGCACTGGAACGCCGCCGAGCCGTTGGAGTTCATGGCGTTGGTAGAGAGGAAGAACACGTTGCCGTAACCGCCCGACGCTATGATTACCGCGTGTGCGCCGAAACGCTCTATCTCGCCGGTGACGAGGTTGCGGGTGATGATACCGCGCGCCTTGCCGTCGACTATTACGAGGTCGAGCATCTCATGACGCGTATAGCTCTTGACTGTGCCTTTGGCTACCTGACGGTTGAGAGCCGCGTATGCGCCGAGGAGGAGCTGCTGGCCGGTCTGACCGCGGGCGTAGAATGTACGCGACACCTGAGCGCCGCCGAAAGAGCGGTTGTCGAGCAGTCCGCCGTAGTCGCGCGCGAAAGGTACGCCCTGTGCCACGCACTGGTCTATGATGAGGTTCGACACCTCGGCCAGACGGTAGACGTTGGCTTCGCGTGCACGGTAGTCGCCGCCCTTGATGGTGTCGTAGAAGAGACGGTAGACCGAGTCGTTGTCGTTCTGGTAGTTCTTGGCCGCATTGATACCGCCCTGTGCCGCTATGGAGTGGGCGCGACGGGGTGAATCGGATATGCAGAATACCTTGACGTTGTAGCCCAGCTCGCCGAGAGCCGCAGCAGCCGATGCGCCGCCAAGACCGGTGCCGACTATTATGACATCGAGTTTACGTTTGTTTGCAGGGCTGACGACCTTGATGTCCGCCTTATGCTTGCTCCACTTCTCGGCCAACGGGCCTGCGGGAATTTTTGAATCCAATATACTCATTATCTTACTTTTTTAATCTGAAAAACAAGACTGTCCTAAAGGAAAAGGAACGTATAGACCACTACCGAGGTGTAGCCCAAAGCGATTATCCACGCATATATTTTGGCTACGCACTTCCAACGTTTGATCCATATCTGATTGCAGAGGCCCACCGTCTGGAAAGCCGACCAGAAACCGTGCTGGAGGTGGAACCAAAGCGCCCATACGCCTACGAGGTAACATACCGCAATCACGGGGTTGGAGAGACGGGTAACCACGAGGTTGTAGGGGTTGTCGGTAGCCTCGCCGCCGATGAAGTGCTGGAACTGCATGTTGCCCCAGAAATCGTAGAGGTGCAGGCCGAGGAACGCGATCACTATAAGACCCAGAACAAACATATTACGAGACTCCCACGTAGAAGACTTGCTCAGGTTCTGAACCTTGTAACGGACGGGACGACCGCCGCGGTTGCCTATCGTCACGATGAATGCGTAGACGATGTGGAACAGAAAACCAGCCGCCAACACCGGAACCATAATCTTGATGAAGAGATTGGTGTCCATGAACTCGCACACGGCATTATAGCTCTCGGCGCCACCGAACACTCCCATGTTCAGGGCCATGTGCAGCAACATGAATACAATCAGGAACAGCCCCGAAAGACTCATTACCAGTTTCTTCCCGATGGAAGATGAGAATAGATTGCTCATAAATCAGTTATTATTAAGACATTAAATTATTTCTGTCAGCTCGGATCAGTCTGTTTGTATCTAACAAAGATACGCCCTGTTTTTTAAATAACAATAGATTCGGCGAGATTTTTTGGCATACGCCACTCCCTTTTTTCAGGTAGAGGCGGCGAGAGTGTCTGACGGATTCGTCACAGAGAGGGGGACTCATCTCGGGCAGACGGCTCAAACAGGTGTTTATCCGGCGATTAGATGTCGGTCTGAAGATACGATAAGCGGTAGGCGACGGAATTTACGGTACGGCGATACTGAAAAGCACTCGGGACACCGCACGGACTCGGTCAAAAAAAGAGAACCGCCCTCCGGCACAATACCTAAATCGCGGTATTGCCGTACCGGCCTAATTGCCTACCTTTGCAAAAAACCGACCGCATGCACAAACTTGGAAGATACAAGGAGAGCGACCGTATGAGCGACCTCATAAACGATAACTACCGTACGTTATCGGTGCTCAGCCGCTTCAACATACCTCTCGGTTTCGAGGATCGCGAGATAGGCGAGGTGTGTCGCATGAACGGAGTGGACACGGCTACGTTTCTGGCCGTGGTCAACATATTGGTGGACGAGGAGGAGAGCTGCGACGGCAAATACGACTTCTCTCTCGAAGCCATGATAGGCTATCTGCACAGCTCGCACGACTATTTTCTCGATTTCCGGCTGCCATCCATACGCACGGAGCTTACCGAGGCCCTCAGAAAGAGCCGCGACGACATCTCGCAGGTCATAATACGCTTCTTCGACGACTATTGCGCCGAGGTACGCAGACACATGGAATACGAGGAACAGAACGTATTTCCGTACGTGCGCGGGCTTATAGCGGGCAGGCGGGCATCGGAATACAACATCGACATATTCCGTAAGAAGCACGATCAGGTAGAGGCCAAACTCGCCGAGCTAAAGAATATCATAATAAAGTACTATCCGGGCAACAGCACCAACGAACTGAACGCCGTATTGTTCGACATATTCTCCTGCGAGCAGGATTTAGCCTCGCACAACAGGGTGGAAGACGCGTTGTTCGTACCGGCGATAGTCGAACTCGAGAAAAATGGGTAGATCCGTCAAAATAGTCGTCTTCGAGCCGTCGCTGATAATACGCAGCGGCGTACTGGCCGTGTTGCGACGTCTGCCATCGCTCGACATACAGATAGAGGAGATAGCGGATGCCGCACAGTTACCCTCGTCGCTCCGTTGGCACAAACCGGACATCCTGATAGTCAACCCCTCGGTTACTGCCAGACTCTCCATACCACAGCTCAAAGCGGAGGCGGAACAACTACGGATCGTAGCCCTCCTCAACTCGTTAGCCGACGAGGAGGCCATGAAATCATACGACGAGACCATAACCGTCTACGACACGGCAGACCGCATAGCCGAGAAGATAATGCGTCTGACCGACTCGAAACACAACCGCGACAACACCACCAACGCATTGAGCGCACGGGAGAAAGAGATAGTGGTGGGCGTGGTCAAAGGGCTTACCAACAAACAGATAGCCGACAGCCTCTTCATCTCTACCCATACCGTCATAACGCACCGGCGCAACATTGCCGCCAAACTGCAGATACACTCGGCCGCCGGCTTGACGATATACGCCATAGTCAACAAGTTGGTGGAGTTCGACGAGATAAGCTCGTTGATAAACAGAGGGGAGGAGTAAACGCTCTGCGCACATTGTAGGAATAAAAGTCAATATAATAAACAGGTTTTCATTGATTTATATCATACAGATTAAACCAATGAAAACATCCGAAGATGAACGACAGCCATAACGTTCATACGACAAAGCCCGGTTGTGAAACCCGGCTTTGTCTTTTATTATCGCACTCCGGTAAGAG
>CAMWRR010000187.1 GCA_947176715.1 uncultured Rikenellaceae bacterium
TCAACCAGAAGACGGCATACGAGATTCGCCTTAGTCTCGTGGGCTCGGAGATGTGCAGAAGAGACAGGGAGTACAACGAGAAGTTCACCGCCCGCCGGCTCAACCCGCACAAGGGTCACCGCTTCATGCCCTACTTCGTGGTGATAATAGACGAGTTCGCCGACCTCATAATGACGGCGGGCCGCGAGATAGAGACCCCGATAGCCCGTCTTGCCCAGTTGGCCCGCGCGGTGGGCATACACTTGGTGATAGCCACGCAGCGTCCCACCACCAACATCATAACCGGTGTCATAAAGGCCAACTTCCCCGCCCGCATAGCTTTCCGCGTGTCGAGCATGATAGACTCGCGCACCATTCTCGACCAGCCCGGCGCCAACCAGCTCATAGGCCGCGGCGATATGTTGGTATCTACCGGAAACGAGATAACGCGCGTGCAGTGCGCATTCATTGACACCCCCGAGGTGGAGAAGATAACCGGATACATAGGCTCGCAACAGGGCTACTCCGAGGCTTACGAGCTACCCGAGTATCAGCCCGAGGATTCCAAAGAGTCCGATGCCGAGAGTGCGGGCGTATCGTCGCGCCGTGACGGCCTGTTCGAGGAGGTGGCCCGCTATGTGGTTACCAATCAGCAGGGTTCCGCCTCTACCATACAGCGCAACTTCTCCATAGGCTTCAACCGTGCGGGCCGCATAATGGACCAGCTCGAGAGGGCCGGTATAGTGGGCAAGCAGAACGGAAGCAAGCCCCGTACCGTGCTCGTGGGCGACATAGCCTCGCTCGAGGTGTTGCTGTATGAGCTGGATAGGGGAGCACAGCCGCCGTTCTGAGCGATTGTCTCGCAAACGAAAGGGGCCGGCTTCTCACTGTGACGAACGGTCGGTAAGGCGGCGGTGGCTCGGTATTTGCTAAGTGGAATAAGGTGTGCCCGTCCATGTTTGCAGAATAGGGGCACGGTTATTTTTAAACAGACATTCGTATGAGAATATTGAAAGGCATTTTTACATTATCGCTCCTTTTTGCGTCCGTATCGCTCTTTGCTCAGGAGCCGGCGGCAAGCGTGCGCAGGGTGCTCGACAAGTTCGACCCGTCGCGCGGATTCACGGTAGACTTCACTGTGGATGCCGTCTCCGGCAATCTTACGGTTAAAGGCGACAGCTATCGCATAACGTCTCCGGATGCCGTGGTGTTCGGCGACAAGGAGACCAAATACACATACGTTCCGGCCAACAACGAGGTGATGATAGACAGGGTGGAGCCGTCGGAGGCGGCCTACTCGTCGCCCGTCGATCTCTTCCGTTACAGCGCCTCGGCCGGTTATAAGGATGCGGGCACTGAGACGGTGGACGGGGTGTCGTGCCGTGTCGTGGAGGTGTCGGGGTTGGACGTTGTCATGTATATATCGGCCGACCGCCTCGTGGCCGTGAAGCTCAAAGAGGACGGACGTTACCACACGTTCAAGCCCTCGACACCGAGATATACCTCCCTGCCCGAAGTGCGGTTCGCAGAGTCCGACTATCCCGGCGTGGAGGTTATCGACTTCAGATAGCCGCATTATCGCTTTAACGACATGCCTCACAGGCGTGTCGTTAATGTTTTGTAGCGTTTTGCACCATTTTTGTACGGAGGGCTCAAAACTTAAATGCGATACTATATGAAAGCACTCTTTTTACCCTTGCTCTCTGCCTGTATGTTGTCGGTAGAGCCGGCAGAGGCCTGTACACGCGCTCTTTATGCCGGTCCCGACGGCATGGTGGCCACCGGTCGCACTATGGACTGGCGCGAGGATCCGTTGACCAATCTGTATATCTTTCCGCGCGGGATGGAGAGGCGCGGGGCCGATACCGGCCACACGCTATTCTGGCGGTCGAAATACGGCTCTCTCTCGGCGGCCGGCTACGACATAGGCATCTGCGACGGCATGAACGAGATGGGGCTGGCGGCAAATCTGCTCTTCCTGCCCGAATCGGTCTACGAACTCCCCGACGACGACAGGCCCGTTATGGGGCTGAGCATCTGGACGCAATATGTGCTCGACAATTTCGCCACCGTAGAGGAGGCCGTCGCCGCTCTCTCGGCGGATAGCTTCAGGATAGATTCGCCCGATCTGCCTGGCGGCGTGCAGTCGCGACTGCACATGGCCATATCAGATCCCACCGGCGATAGCGCCATACTCGAATATATAAACGGCCGGCTTACTATACACCACGGCCTGCAATACAAGGTGCTCACCAACTCGCCGGTGTATAGCCTGCAGCTTGCCGTCGGCGACTATTGGCGTCAGATAGGTGGCCTTACCATGTTGCCCGGCACCAACCGGTCGTCGGACAGGTTCGTGCGCGCGTCGTTTTACATCGACGCCGTAGTGCAGAGCCCCGATGCCGCCGTAGCCGTACCTGCCGTAATGTCGGTAATGCGTAACGTCTCCGTTCCATACGGCATATCCACTCCCGGCAACCCGCACATAGCATCTACCCGCTGGCGCACCGTGGCCGACCAGAAAAATATGGTCTACTACTTCGAGCCAACTCTGTCTATGGAGCCGTTCCGCGTGAATATGCGCGACATAGACTTCTCGGAGGGTACCGGCGAACGCGTGCTTAGACTGAGCGACGGTTCGGTATACGACGGAGACGCCACGGATAAGTTCGAGAAGGTGGCACGGCCTTTCGTGTTTCTGTTCGGGGTGTAGGTAGGTCCGATTTTCATGGGAGTTTATATCTTTTGCTAAATGCCGTCCGACACAAAACGGGTAAACTTTGCCGTGTAGTAATGAAAATCCGGAAGACACATTACGTATCTTCCGGATTGATTACATATAAACGAAAGGTTTAAAGCACCTTGCAGACAGCCTGCACGGCCGCATCTATCGCCGAGCCGAGCATGTCGGGGTTTTTGCCTCCGGCGGTGGCTATCGAGGCTTGTCCGCCGCCGCCGCCCTGCATCTGTTTGGCCGCCTCCTTGACTATGGCTCCGGCGTTGGCTCCGGCCGCCGTTATGTTATCGCCGAGAGCCACCACCAACGACGGCTTGCCGCCTATGAGGGTGCCTACTATGTAGACCAGATCGGGGTGTTTGCCCCTCAGTATGGCCCCTATCTCCTTGATGCTGTCGACAGGCAGGTTGAGCGTATTTACGTACCACTTGCTCGTGGTGCGGTCTTCGAGCGCGTTCTCTATCTCGGCAGACAGGGCCTTGGTGCGCAGTTTCTGGAACTCCTCCACCTTTTTGCTGAGCTCGCCGTTATGTGTTATCAGACGCTCCACGGCCGGCAACACGTCGGGCGAGTTGAGGGCGTTTTGCAACTTCTTGACGGCGGAGGTCATCCTCTGGACCATCTCCACGGCCCTCTCTCCGGTGACGGCCTCTATACGCCTTACACCCGCCGATATGGCCCCCTCGCTCACTATCTTGAAGAAGCCTATCCGTCCGGTGGCTGAGACATGGGTACCTCCGCACAGCTCTACCGATTCGCCGAATCTTATCACACGCACCACAT
>CAMWRR010000188.1 GCA_947176715.1 uncultured Rikenellaceae bacterium
ACGAGCCAGACGCGATTTACGGCATGACCGGCGGACAGATGGCCCCCACCACGCTCATAGGCATGAAGACGGCCACCTGCCCCGAGGGTCGCGACCCGCACCTGCACGGCTTCCCGTTCAAGATCGCCGACATGGTGGCACTGTTGCCGGGCGTACGTTACGTAACGCGTCAGAGCGTCCACACCCCGGCGGCGGTACGCAAGGCCCAAAAGGCCATCGCCAAAGCGTTCGCAAACTCCATGCAGGGGGGTGGGCTGTCGTTCGTAGAGATAGTTGCCACCTGCAATTCGGGGTGGAAGATGTCGCCGGTGGCGGCCAACAAGTGGATGGAGGAGCACATGTTCCCCGAATATCCGCTCGGCGACGTTAAGGACATTTAAACGCAAAAAGATGACACACGAACTGATAATAGCCGGATTCGGCGGACAGGGTGTCCTGTCGATGGGCAAGATATTGGCCTACTCGGCGGTGATGCAGGGACGCGAGGTGACATGGATGCCCTCGTACGGTCCCGAGATGCGCGGCGGCACGGCCAACGTGACGGTGATAATAAGCGACGAACGCATCAGCTCGCCCATATCGCAGACCTACGACACCGTTATTGTGCTCAACCAACAGTCGCTCGACAAGTTCGAGAAGAGCGTACGCCCCGGCGGAGCGCTCATCTACGACCCCAACGGCATATCCACCCCACCCTCGCGCAAAGACATAGAGGTATACACGGTGTCGGCGGCGGCCGAGGCGGCTCGTAGCGGCAACTCCAAAGTATTCAACATGATAGTGCTCGGCGCCTTGCTCAAGGTAAGGCCATTGGTAGAGATGGAGTATGTGATACAAGGGCTGAAAAAATCGTTGCCCGAACGCGTACACCACACCCTGCCCCAAAACGAGGAGGCCATACGCAAAGGCATGGAGACAGTGGCAAGAGTGTAGCCATATCGGCCGGACCGCGGCAGGTCTTCAGACAATACCCGACGGCAAGTCCTCCCGATTAGGTTCGGGCGATATTCCATGCCGTCGTATGTCAACAATAAAAAAGCCGGAAGACAACGACTTCCGGCTTTTTTATGTCAGCTATCGGACAAAACCCATATACGCAATGCTTTACGTGCTCCGTTGCCTCGGCAAAATAGCGTAATCGCTTAACACACGGACAACGCGACACGGAGAGTATCGCCCTTCTCTCGTTTGGTCCGGGCCGGATAATCATACCGGCTTGCCGTCCGGCAACATCTCATATCGGCAAGGCGCGTCAAAGCTGATACCTCGTACCTCTGCCGAAACGGAATCCCATACCCAGCATAAGATTGTCCGGATACTGGAACTGTCGGGCCTTATAGCCTATCGAGAGGAAGAAGTGCGACGAGACGTCGAAACGCAACGATATTATCTGATACGTAGGCGGCATACCGCCCGCCCCCTCTATTATGTCGTAACCGAGCGCCCCTGTTATGGTGAAGTACGGCATCACGAAATCGACCTTGGCGGACAGACCCAGAGCCATACGGTCGCGCGGAGCGGCCGGTATGTATCTTATTACACCTTGACGGGGATATTCGTACGACAGACCGCGGCTCTTGTCGTAACTGAAGTCGAGCGAGCCGCCCAAGCGTACCTTTCTGCCCAAAACGTACATGGGCGAGAACGAAAATCCAGCCACCAGCAGCTTCTTGTTCAGATACGGGTTCCCTACCGACAAGTGCGTGTCGAGGATAGCGTCTTTCCACGAAGCGTAACCCATTATCTCGTATGTCATGGCTCGCCTGAACGGCGGACGCGTCATTATCTTGCGCGGAGAGAAGTAACGGTCGAAATCGCGATTGAAATAGTATCTCATGCCTATCGTCCCCGACAGCACGTTGATGCCGCGGTTGGGCGTACGCGTATTGCCGTTGGAGTAATGGGTGGCAGAGATGCCCGCACTCACGCCGAAGTGTTTGGATATAATATAGTTGACATAGAAGGTGGTGTTTATATAGGCGTTAACCGGCGAACCTATTATGTCGTTGGCGGTATTATCCGGATAGCTGTAATGGTGCCAGCCGCCGGAGAGACCGAATTTCCACTCGTAGTTGAAGCTGAGACGCGGTGTTATGATGGCTATCCTCGCCCCCTGAAACAGATACAGCCCCCACGGAGTACCGAGGTCCTGCGGGTGGTGGAATGTAGACGAAAAGAAGCCCAAACCCTGATACGGCGCACCGTACAGTATACTCTGCGAGGTGCCGCGACGAGCCTGCACACCGTATTTTATAGCGTACAACGACTGGTTGGTTATTGGGGTCCCCTTGGTGTTGTCGCCCCTCATGAAACTCGACTGTCCTACCGCCACACGCCCGAACGAGGCCTCGGCGGCAACGAAATGGGTGAAGCGACGTTTCATGCGGTCGAGATCGCTCTCCAGCTGAGGCACCCACACCTTCGCCTCGTGGTAGAGGGAGGTGTCGGCAGCGAGCGTATCGGCACTCGGGGAGAGAGGTGCGTATGAAGCAAAAATCATAGTGCCCCGGAAAGTTAGGAGCACTATGACAGACAATATCGATATAAGTACGGTCTTACGGGTCATTGTTTGTTTACATGGCCTACCGGCCGATTACTCGATTGTAACGACAGAGGCGAAGTTTTTATTGTGGCAATATCTGTTTTTTCCGCCTCAAGATGTCGGCATCGAAATATCGGGCGACAATAAGACCCTTTAGATAAGACCTTTATCGTGTTTTTCCCTGATGACAGCGAGCATGTCGTCCACCATGCGGTCGAGGTCCCACTGGGGCGCCCAATCCCACTCTTTGCGGGCGCAACTGTCGTCCATCTTGTTGGGCCAGCTTTCGGCGATGGCTTTCTTGACGGGGTCTACGTCGTAGGTCATGGTAAAGTCGGGCATGCGCTTCTTGATGGCTTCGTAGATAATCTCCGGGGTGAAGCTCATTGATGCGATGTTGAAGCTGTTACGGTGCACCAGACGCGAGGGGTCGGCCTCCATGAGCTGTACGCATGCGTTGAGCGCGTCGGGCATGTACATCATGTCCATATATACGTCCGATGGGATGGGGCATACGAACGAGCCCTTCTTGATGGCTTCGTAGAATATCTCCACAGCATAGTCGGTAGTGCCGCCGCCGGGCAGGGTGACGTTAGAGATGATGCCGGTGAAACGTTCGCTACGAGAGTCTACGCCGAAACGGCTGTGGTAGTAGTCCGAAAGAAGCTCGCCGCTCACCTTGCATACGCCGTAGATGGTGTTGGGACGCATAACGGTGTCCTGCGGGGTGTCGTCGTGCGGGGTATTCTCGCCGAACGCACCGATAGAGCTGGGGGTGAAGATAGAGCAACCGAACCAACGAGCCACCTCGAGGCAGTTGGTGAGCGCACCCATATTGATACGCCATGCCAGCGTGGGGTTCTTCTCGCCGGTGGCAGAAAGGAGCGCCACGAGGTTGAAGATGGTGTCGATTTTGTATTTA
>CAMWRR010000189.1 GCA_947176715.1 uncultured Rikenellaceae bacterium
AATCAACCCCCGGCCCTTTTTTCATTACGGCTATCCGCACTTGGAGTGGCCGCAAGAGGTGCAGACGAGGCAGCCCTCTTGGTAGACGAGGGATTCTTCGCCGCATTCGGAGCACTTCTTGGTCGTTTTGGTGCCGGACGGTATGTATTTGGCCAGTGCGCGCGACACACCGTTCTTCCACGTGTTGATCGACTCTATGTCGAAGTGGAGCGACGACACAAGGGTTACTACGTGGAGTATGGGCATGCCGTTGCGCAACACACCCGATATGAGCTTGGCGTAGTTCCAGAACGTCTCGTCGAAGAGGCGCGATATTCCGCCTATGGTGTTGCGGTAGCCGTACTTGTCCTCGTACTGGAAATCGTAACGTTTGGAGCCGTCCTCCTCGCGTACCTTGATGATGACGCCTTTGTTGATACGCTTGGGTATGTAGAGGGCATCCTCCTCTATCTTACCGGTGAATATCTCGTAGGGACGTCCGTCGTATATGCCCACGAAGGCTATCCAGTCCTCCTTGCCGTTCTTGAAGCGCACGACGTCGGCCTGCAGCTCTTTGGGACGCTTGAGGGGGTGGGGGTCGTCGGTTTTCTTCTTTTCGGCGGCCACCAACACGCCGTCACGCGAGCCGTCGCGATAGACGGTGACACCCTTGCAACCGCACTCCCATGCCGTCTCGTAGACCTTGGCGACCATCTCCTCGGTTATGTCGCGGGGGAGGTTGACCGTCACCGATATGGAGTGGTCCACCCACTTCTGCATGGCGCCCTGCATCTTGACCTTGGCCACCCAGTCGATGTCGTTGGATGTGGCCTTGTAATAGGGCGACTTGGCAACCAGAGCCTCTATCTCCTCGTTGCTCATGGCCGACACCTGTTCGCGGGTGAGGCCCTGCGTGGCGGCCCATACTATGAACTTGTGGTGGAACACGTAGTACTCCTCCCACGAGTCGCCCACCTCGTCCACGAATGTGATGTTGACCGACTTGTCGTTGGGATTGACCTTGCGGCGACGCTTGTAGAACGGCAGGAACACAGGCTCTATGCCCGATGTGGTCTGGCTCATGAGGCTGGTAGTGCCGGTGGGTGCTATGGTGAGCATGGCGATGTTGCGACGGCCGTATTTGACCATGTCGGCGTAGAGGGCGGGGTCCTCCTTGCGTATGCGCTCTATCATGGGGTTGTTCTTCTCGCGCTCGGCGTCGTATATCTTGAACGGGCCGCGCTCCTTGGCCAGCTCCACCGACGCGCGGTAAGCCTCTATGGCGAGGGTCTTCTGCACCTTGACGGCGAAGTCGATGGCCTCGTCGGTGCCGTATATGTAGCCCAGTGCGGCCAGCATGTCGCCCTCGGCGGTGATGCCCAGACCGGTACGACGGCCCTGCAACGCCTTCTCGCGTATCTTTATCCACAGCTCTCGCTCCACACGGCGCAGATCGTCGCCCTCGGGGTCGGACTCTATCTTGGCTATGATGGCCTCGACCTTTTCGAGCTCGAGGTCGATGATGTCGTCCATCATGTGCATGGCCATGCCTATGTGCTTCTTGAACTTGTCGAAATCGAACGACGCCTCTTTGGTGAAGGGCTTGTCGACATAGCCGTAAAGGTTGATAGCCAGAAGACGGCAACTGTCGTAGGGGCAGAGGGGTATCTCGCCGCAGGGGTTGGTCGATACCGTTCTGAAACCGAGGTCGGCGTAACAGTCGGGCACCGACTCGCGTATGATGGTGTCCCAGAAGAGCACGCCCGGCTCGGCCGACTTCCATGCGTTGTGTATGATCTTCTTCCACAGGGCCTGTGCGTCTATCTCCTGTTTTATGCCCGGCTCGGCGGCATCTATGGGGAACTGCTGGCGATATTTCTTGCCCGCACGGGCGCACTTCATGAACTCGTCGTCTATCTTGATGGAGATGTTGGCTCCGGTTACCTTGCCCGTCTCCACCTTGGCGTCGATGAAGTGTTCGGCGTCGGGGTGCTTTATAGAGAGCGAGAGCATGAGGGCGCCCCTGCGTCCGTCCTGCGCCACCTCGCGGGTGGAGTTGGAGTAACGCTCCATGAAGGGCACTATGCCCGTGGAGGTGAGGGCGCTGTTGAGCACCGGAGTGCCCGAGGGACGCAGGTGCGAGAGGTCGTGACCCACGCCGCCGCGACGTTTCATAAGCTGTACCTGCTCCTCGTCTATGCGTATGATGCCGCCGTAAGAGTCGGCCGGGCCGTCATGGCCTATCACGAAGCAGTTGGAGAGCGAGGCTATCTGCATGTTGTTGCCTATGCCTGTCATGGGGCCGCCCTGAGGGATGATGTAGCGGAAACCGTCTATCAACGGCTTTATCTGTGCGGCGGTCAGAGGGTTGGGGTATCTCTCCTCTATGCGCGCTATCTCCGAGGCGATACGGTCGTGCATCATCTCGGGCGAATCCTCGTAGATGTGTCCGAACGAGTCTTTCAGCGCGTACTTGCTGACCCATACGGTGGCGGCCAGATCGTCCCCGTCGAAGTAGTCCTTAGACTTCGCTACGGCCTCCTCATAAGAATATTCCTTCATTTTTAATATGTAGATTTTTATATGCCGCCCACGAAATATCCGACACGGACGGATTCACGAACGGCGACGTGGTTAATCCTTTTTGACGAGGACAAAATTATAACAAAAAAACAACCCTCCCGACAAAAAGTTATCAACAAGTTTTCAATCCGTTCAGTATGAGGGGATGAGGCGATGTGTGGTTTGCAATGTGTTGAATTGCATTATCTTACGTAGTCCATTGTGACGCTGACCCGCTCTATCTGGCCGCCCAGCGGAGGCGTCATCTTGGAGATCTTCACGCTCATGGATTCTATCGCGGGAAAGGCCTCGGCGAGGCTCGACAGTATTCTGTCGGCCACGTTTTCGAGTATGTCGGAGCTTATCTCCATCTCTCTTTTGACAACCCCGTAGACATCGAGATAGCTCACCGTGTCGGTGACCCTGTCCGACGAGGCGGCGACTGTGGCGTCGACGGTGAACCTGAGATATACGATGAAGCGGTTGCCCACTGTTTTCTCCTGTTCGTAGCATCCGTGGAAGGCGTAGAACTCCATGTT
Organism: uncultured Rikenellaceae bacterium; assembly: GCA_947176715.1. Classification (GTDB taxonomy): domain Bacteria; phylum Bacteroidota; class Bacteroidia; order Bacteroidales; family Rikenellaceae; genus CASDZP01. Next base: position 3,081 of record CAMWRR010000189.1, read on the forward strand.
TTCCAGCTCTATGACCGATTTTTTCATTGCGATGTTCAATTTTGGACCGAATGTTTTTACAAAGCTACACAATTATCTTATATTTGCACATAAGAAAGATCGGCCGGTAAGGCGACGCTCACTCTCCGTTTTGGGGGACTTCGCATAGACACCGTTTTGCGGGGTTGTCGTCTCGGGCCGTATCTATATGAACCACAAACCAAACAGTAACGTTATGAAACTGTCCGAAATCGTTTTGTCCGCATTCGCCCTCGTCGCTGCCGTGCCCGTGTCGGCACAGTCGGTAATAGGTGTCAAACAGATGGTCAACCCCGTCGTGATACCCCAGACCACCGTCCATGTAACCCTCACAGTCAAACG
>CAMWRR010000190.1 GCA_947176715.1 uncultured Rikenellaceae bacterium
CGTAACGCAAATTAATATTATTATTTTATCATATCCAAATAATTTGTCACAATTTTATGGGTCGGAATAAAATTTTGTTATCGCATTTTCGTTAACCTATCGGCATGGTTGGCGACGGCTCTGTTTTTATTCTGTGCGGCAACTATGACAAGGAGGGCTGGATGTGTCTGACGGGCTTCCGTTTTGCCCGGTGCGGGCCTTGTGACGGATATGATTTTTACCGGACAGCAATGATTTTTTATTACTTTTGCATTAGGATAGTACCCGTAAAAAAGTGCGGATAACGAAACCTGTTCCCGCATAAAACGGCCCATCCGACACAAACCACTGAACAATGGCGGAACAACACAAGATAAACATACGCAACAAAAGGGCCTCTTTCGATTACGAGATAATCGAAACCTTCACGGCCGGCATAGTGCTTACGGGCACCGAGATAAAGTCGTTGCGCGCCTCCAAGGCCTCGCTCACGGACTGCTACTGTTACATGCACCGGGGCGAGCTCTTCGTGCGCGGCATGAACATAGCCGAATACGAGTGGGGCACCTACAACAACCACACCCCCAAGCGCGACCGTAAATTGCTTCTTCAGAGACGCGAACTCGGCAAGATAGAGCGCATGTTGCAGGACAAGGGGCTTACGGTGGTGGGCATACGTCTGTTCATAAACGACTGCGGATTGGCCAAGCTGGACATAGGCGTGGCGCGCGGACGCAAGAAATACGACAAGCGCGACTACATAAAGGAGAAAGACGCCAAACGCGAGATGGACCGGGCGATGAAAAGGTAACGAAGAACTACGATATCACGATGAGAATACTTTATATAATAATAGTAGCGACGGCTATGTTGTCGGGATGCGCCGGAGAGCAGAAGCCAGTACGCCACGAGATAAACGGACTGGCGCAGGGCACCACATATCATATAGTCTACAACCACCCGGAGCCGATAGTCGGCGTCTATCACACCGACTCCATACTGCGGCTGTTCGACAAATCGTGTTCGTTATGGGACTCCACCTCGCTCATATCGCGCATAAACCGCAACGAGACCGACACGGTAGACCGCAACATAAAGGAGTGCATAGAGCTGGCCTTGCGTCTCTCGCGTGAGAGCGACGGTCTATACGACATAACGGTGGCGCCGCTCGCGGAGGCTTACGGCTTCGGGGCGGGCGAACGCATCGGCCGGCCGGACATAGACTCCATTATGCAGTTCGTGGGCCACGACAAAATCAATCTCGCCGGACGCATCATCACCAAGAGCGACCCGCGCGTGAGGATAGACCTCAACTCCATAGCTCAGGGTTACAGCGCCGACATACTGGCCCGATACTTGGAGAGACAGGGGATAAGGGACTATCTGGTAGAGGTGGGAGGCGAGATAATATGCAGCGCCTCCAACGACGGCAAACCGTGGCGCGTAGGGATAGACCGTCCGGTGGAGGGCAACTACTCGCCGGGGGCCGACCTGCAGGTGATACTCGCGCTATCGTCGGAGGGGTTGGCCACCTCGGGCAACTACCGCAAGTTCTACACCGACGAGAACGGGCGCCCCGTGCACCACTCCATAGACCCCACAACGGGCATGAGCACCGTAAACGAGATGTTGTCGGCTACGGTGGTGGCCCCCAGCGCGATAGAGGCCGACGCCTACGCCACCCTCATGATGGTGTCGGGTCTGGAGGGCAGTCGCCGGATACTCGACCGCAACAAAAAGCTCGCCGCCTACATAGTGTACGCCGCAGAGGACGGCTCTATGAGGGTGTTCGTGAGCGACAACATGCAAAGCCGCATAGTGGAACAGGATTAGATACAAATCTCTTCCGACGCTTTATTTGATATAAACGGAAACTTCAAACAGACTCTGACACACATGGCAAAAAGGGTATGTTTCATATATAACCCCATGTCGGGAGAGAAGAGGGCGCGCACCCATCTGGACTACATCATAAAATGTTACCAGAGCCGCGGTTACGCGATAGAGCCGTTCCGGATAGGCCGCTCGCAGGATATGGGGCAGGTCATAGGAGGCATCACACCGGACTACGACCGCATATTGGTGGCAGGGGGCGACGGTACTATCAACACCGTAGTCAACCAGATGAAACGATACGGCGTAGAGATACCCTTAGCGGTACTCCCGACGGGTACGGCCAACGATTTCGCCGGGATGCTCGGCTACTCGGGCAACCTCAAGACGGCCATAAGACAGCGCGCCACCGGAACGGTAGAGACCGTAGACCTCGGCCGTTGCGGCGACAGCTATTTCGTCAACGTGCTAAGCGGCGGACTATTCACCGACATATCGCAGAAGACCCCCACCGTACTCAAAAACACGTTCGGCAAGCTGGCCTACTACATGACATCGTACATAAACTCCATACAGGAGCTCCCCAAGTTCAAAGCGATGCACATATCCATAGATGCGGAGGAGACCCGTTTCGACGGCATGTCGGTGGTGTTCTTCGTGTTCAACGGACGCACCGCCGGCAACATGAAATTAGCCTACCGCTCCGATATTCGCGACGGATTGTTGGACGTGCTGGTGGTGAAAGGCGACCACATCGGCGACACTATAAGAACAGTCTTTCACTTCCTCTCCCAACAGATCACCGACATCAACGCCGACTATCCCAAAGGGGTGCTCTACTTCAAGACAAACAGGCTGACACTCTCCGGCAGAGAGCGGATAACCGTAGACATAGACGGTGAGAGCGGCCCCGCAACCCCCGTCGACATATCGTGCATCCCGGGGGGGCTCAAAGTAATAGTCCCCGCCGAAACTGCCGAAGAGTCGCATAAGCCGGCGAGACGATAAATTGCGTCCGTACTTTGTAGCCCGTCTGATGCACCTGTCATCGAAGCACGGACATCTAAACGATTAACCCCCACGACATAATACAGCCATTGGTTCCCCGCCAAGGGCTGTAAGGTATTATTCCGCTTTTGTCACAGACGAATGGTGGCACGAAGCAAGCGGACTATCGCTCCCGTGCCTCGGCTATTCGGGCACTTGCCGCAATGTTCTGTCCGATGAGGTCGGATATTTCCCGTAGGGCAGTAGTGTAGAACTACAGATTCCACGCGGAGACTCGCCTTACCATCCATCGCTTTAAAGCAATACTCAGTTCTTATAAATCACGCTTCCGTCATATTTCTGTCTGCGTTTCGCATTGCTATGATTATAATGAATACTCATATCACTCGGTCCGCCGCGAGGCGTGTAGCCCCTATCCCTTGCGAACGCCATACATGCAGACCTTTTCAACAATGAGTTTTTGCCTATGCCATCATTCTGCATTAGTCGCTATTGGAGCGACTAATGTGCAGAGTGTCAATGTCGTTTGTGCTCCTCTTTATTTGATATAAAGAGATTGCATCGAGATTTTTTAAAGAGACGGCCTCGAATTTTTAGATGGAGTTTTGTGGTAGCCG
>CAMWRR010000191.1 GCA_947176715.1 uncultured Rikenellaceae bacterium
GTCGTCATACGTCACACATATTTTATCGTTATAGTATTCCATATTGCCTCTTCTACCTTGGCTCCCGCGCCGATATCGCTCCGGGCAACGCCACTGCGTTCGCGGGAAATAGTTATTTTTGTGGGTCAAATCAATTTTTATTACTACTTATGCGACCATTATCTCAAGAGGAAAGAGATAAAATTAACGCTCTTATAGAGGTAACTTTATCGAAACAAGAGTCGTTCTTTCAACAATCTCTGATTGTATCTTCAACCCTGCTCGGCATAGTAATTTCCCTTCACTCCACCAGCTCTCAACTCCTATGTATTCGTCCGGTATTCCTTCTGGCATTGGTTCTTCTATCATCAGGAGTGCTGGCCAATCTGATTGCGGTATTTGACTTTCTACAAATTCGAGAGCAGGCCCGGAAAGTTTATCTCGACGAAGTGAATAACGCACGACAAAACCACCGGTCAACGGGTCCGGTAATGGTTCTGCAGAAAAAAAGGATGCCACTTTGCCGAAAAGTTGCTTTAGTCGGTTTTGCTGGAGGTGTTGTTCTTCTGACATTGTATTCGATTTTAGTTTATCTTATGGTTTGATCAATTCTACTTAACTGCTCCGCTTGTCCGTGCACGAGCTGTTTGTTTTACAAGACTATTTTTATCCGGCAACCGATTCCTCCAATCCACAAATCATATCCGACACCAACAGTTGAGCTGTGTTAATATCGCCCTCCGCAAGACTGCGTTGTATCTCGTAGAGAGCCTCAAGGCTCTTTTTGTCTTGCTCCACTCTTTCGGCGGTAGCATCCTCCTCCGCCATAGCGACAGCCATCATGGCGTCGAAATCGTACACTGCCTGCTCGTCGGTAGGCATCCATGTGACTGGGACACTCTTTTCTGAGATATAATCTATTGCTCGTTCGCTTTTCATGATGTTTAATTATTCGGTTCTTGAAAAAAGTATTCACTACATTTGACACACACCAACTCATTGTCATCGTCTATACTTATGATTTCACAGAATACAGCATGGTTCATTTCGTAGTCACTCGGCGAGTAGTTGAGTTTATCTTTTGTTTTATACTCCTTACTCAACCAATCCAGCTCTTTTCTAAATACCGCCTTTGCCAGCTTCAAACTGGTGGTGGAAAATTGCCCTACTCCTAACGAATGTAAGTGGTGTCGATTGACCTCTGTGCGTGTTATAACAAAATACGTTTTCATGTTATCTAAGCGTTAAGTTTTTCATAAAGGCTTCTCAGCGAATAGAGCATGTCACCCCAGTGCCGGATGGTCATATTCTCCTCGACCAATACCTCCTCGTTGTTTATGAATAACCTTACTCTGTTGAGCTTTTTGTTGATGCACAAAACGATGCGCTCACCCAACAGCTGTGTCATTATCTCGCCGGTAGTACTTGTTTTTATTTTCGGCACGAACCCTGCCGGAGCGGACTCGCCGGTGTAGACAACGCCTCCGCGTTGGAGGGCGGCGGCCCGTAGCATTTTGGCGTTAGTGCTGTCGTTTTGGTACTTCAGGGCAGTGCCGAGCACCTTCCGTCCGACACCGAAAGTCCGCATCATCTCCTGCTTAACTTTCATCGGTAACAGTATCTGCTTTTCCATATCTCTGAAATTTTGTTATTTTTGCTCGCGGGTTACGGTGTAACCACAGTGCAAATATAAACACTTGTTTCTATATAAACAAATATTTATTTGATAATTTGTTCATCATGTCTATTCATGAGCGTCTCCGAAAAATCATAAAGTACAAACAGATGACAGCCAATTCACTGTCTGCTTGTATTAATATATCACCACAAAGGTTTGGGAAATACCTAAAAGACAGAGATCCCGATTACGATACGATAAAAAGGATTGTAGAAACATTTGTTGATATAAATCCAGAATGGCTCCTTACTGGTAATGGAAATATGTTAAAGGAGGCATCTATACAACTCGCCAATACAGAGGTGTCACACAAATTCAGTCTGAAAACAGACCGAGATGTAGAGCTACAAAGTATTCCCCTATACGACATAGATGCAACAGCGGGTATTGTTGCATTGTTTGCTGATTCATTCATACAAACCCCAGATGACTACCTGTCTATCCCCAACCTACCTCCTTGCGATGGAGCGATTAGGGTTGTCGGTAACTCAATGGCCCCCATTATAAGGTCTGGAGATATAGTGTTGTTTAAACACATACACAACATAGAGACGAGCCTTATTTGGGGCGAGATGTACATCGTTGCATTCAGTACGGAGGGCGACGAATACGTAGCGATAAAGTATGTAAAGAAGGGGAGCAGAACAGATACCGTAACACTTGTTAGTGAGAATCCTGATTACGATCCGAAAGAAATCACGATTGCAAGTATTCGAGCATTGGCCCTTGTAAAGGCATCTGTTCGATACAATACTATGGGATAACACAGGGCCAATACACCCCCTCATAACCCTACCAAACAGTTTCACACACCCCTTTTTGCTGTGTTCTTGTATTAAATAATTGATAATCAGTATTATAAAATAAAATTTACCCCTACAAAAAATGGTACTATGGGGGGTCTTATCGCTCAAAAATGGCGTTTTTTACCCCGTTTTTTGTCCTTATGGGGGTATTTATCGCTCAAAAAAGAGCATCCATTTGCGCATCCATTTGCGCATCCATAGCCTATTTTAACCCATTTTGTGCTAAAACGAAATGTACACAAAATGCGCATCCATTTTTAAAATGGACACACTCCTAAATGCCGCGCAGCTAAAAAATACCCACATTATCAACAGAACGACGGCGGCACGTGAAAACCCGTACACACTGTGTTTCCGGTCCTAAAAGCAATAAAAAAGGGGCCGCAATAGCCCCGATTAAACCTATCTTAAACCTACATTAAACCAAACTTAACACAAACCCGCGCGGCGACCCACAAAAATTAAAGCAAAATTAAAGTAAATGTACATTTCATTTTTACATGCGCGCCGCCAACAATCAATCTAAACATCAACAATACAACACATTAAGTCTATTTGTGCTTTTATTGTTTATGTACATTTCATTATAGCGCCCATATAAATAAATCATGCTTCTTCCGGTCCGAGCCAAGCGAAAGACTTCCGCATTATTTCCATACGTGTGCCAGCGAGGGCAGTAAAATATAATTCCGCTTTTCTGATTCGAGCGAGGTTATGGGTTTATTCCGCTAGTATATTAGAGGGAGTAGTATAACATATTTCGACTTATCCCGTACGTGCGTCAGCAAGGAGACAAACACAATTTCGTCCTATCCGGTTCGAGGTACGAGGACCGTAAGCCTTTCCGCTTGGCGGTCTTGGAGCGTAGCGGAAAGACCGAGCGGGCCGCACCTCGCGGTGGGCAGAAAACTCTCCCTCCCGACGGAGGCCCGCAATAGAGGGTAACGAAGCTATAAGCGTTATTCGCTAAAA
>CAMWRR010000192.1 GCA_947176715.1 uncultured Rikenellaceae bacterium
AGTTCCGCTCGCTTTTGGGCGGCGTGGCCGTGCAGGAGCGCGACAGCAAGGTGGGCGGCCGTGACAGCGAGATGACCGCTGTAACGAAAGCTACCGTGGACGAGGCCTGCAAGGCGGACCTTATCTTCGCCAACAAGATAGTCAAGCACTCCAAGTCTAACGCCATAGTGCTGGCCAAGAACGGCATGTTGCTCTCCAGCGGCATAGGTCAGACCTCGCGTGTGGACGCTTTGCGTCAGGCCATAGCCAAGGCGGGTTCGTTCGGGTTCGACCTGCACGGGGCGGGGTTGGCCTCGGACGCCTTCTTCCCCTTTGCCGACTGTGTGGAGATAGCCGACAAGGCGGGTATCACGGCGGTGATACAGCCCGGCGGCTCCATCCGCGACAACGACTCGGTGGAGTATTGCGACAAGGCGGGTATCGCTATGGTATTCACCGGATTGCGTCACTTTAAACACTAAATAACGAGATGGGACTTTTCTCACTGACACAAGAGATAGCGATGGACCTCGGTACGGCCAACACGCTTATCATATACAACGATAAGATAGTTGTCGACGAGCCGAGTATAGTCGCCGTAGATCAGCATACCAACAAGCCTATCGCGATAGGCGAGCAGGCGCGCAAGATGCACGGCAAGACGCACCAGAACATCCGCACCATACGTCCGTTGCGCGACGGTGTGATAGCCGACTTCACAGCCGCCGAACAGATGATAAGGGGCATGATAAAGAAAATCAAGCCCAAGAGCATGTTCTCACCCTCGCTCCGCATGGTCATCTGCATCCCCTCAGGCTCTACCAACGTGGAGATACGTGCCGTGAAGGATTCGGCCGAACATGCCGGCGGACGCGACGTGTATCTCATCTACGAGCCTATGGCGGCGGCGTTGGGTATAGGTCTTGACGTGGAGGCGCCCGAGGGCCACATGGTGGTCGATATCGGAGGCGGTACCTCCGAGATAGCGGTCATATCGTTAGGCGGCATAGTATGCAACGAGAGTATCAACATAGCCGGCGACGTCTTCACCGAAGATATTCAGACCTACATGCGCCAGCAACACAACATCAAGATAGGCGACCGCACGGCGGAGGATATCAAGATAGCGGTGGGTTCGGCCGTGTCGGAGCTGGACAATCCGCCCGAAGATTACGAGGTGGTGGGCCACAGCATCATCGACTCGCGTCCGCATAAGGTGGCGGTGTCGTATCAGGAGATAGCCTACGCGCTCGACAAGTCGCTGGTCAAGGTCGACGCGGCCATAATGAAAGTGCTGGAGAAGACCCCGCCCGAGCTTTACGGCGATATCGTGAAGAAGGGTATATGGTTGGCCGGTGGCGGCGCATTGATACGCGGCCTCGACAAACGTCTCTCGGAGAAGACCAAGATACACTTCCATGTGGCAGAGGAGCCTCTCAGCGCGGTGGCGCGCGGCACCGGCACCGCATTGAAGAACATAGACAGATTCTCGTTCCTGATAAAATAACGACGGGCAAGGCCGGGTATGAACCAGTTTCTTCTCCTGCTAAGGAGAATATATTTCACCATAATGTTCATAGCGTTGGAGTTGATAGCGTTCAGCTACTACTCCAACAATTCGGTTTATGTCAACGCTAAAGTAATAGATGCCTCTAACGTGCTGATGGGGCATGTACACTCCGGCATGGCCGACGTGGGTAGCTATTTCCGTCTCAAGCGCGACAACGAGGCCCTTTTGGCTCGTGTGTCGGAGCTGGAGAACATGTTGGAGAGCTATCGTGTCACCGAGGCTTTGCGCGAGCGCGACTCCGCCTACACGGGCCTTGCCATAGGCGAGGAGCAATACTCCTACATGACGGCGCATGTGGTTAACAACTCCATAAACCGCAAGGACAACTACATCACCTTAGACAAAGGCATGACAGACGGCGTGGTCAGGGATATGGCCATACTGAGCGACGGTTGTCTGGTCGGTTATGTGGTGGCGTGCTCCGACCGCTACTCGGTGGGGCTGTCGTTTCTCAACAGCAAGTTCGTCACCAGCGGCCAGTCGGAGAAGAAGGGCTACTACGGCTCCGTAAGGTGGGACGGTCTCGATTACAGCAAGGGCAAGCTCTTGGAGGTGCCCAAGTACGCCGACATAGAGGTGGGCGACACTATCACCACCACCGAGTTCTCGTCGCGTTTCCCTGCGGGCATACCCATAGGGGTGGTCACGGAGGTGGAGATGGTCAACGGCATCAACTACGAGGCGCGCCTCGACATGTTCGTCCGTTTCGGCGGTCTCTATAACGTGGAGCTGATAAGTTCGCGCGATGTCATAGAGAGGTTGACGCTCGAAAGGGCTGTCACCGGAGAGCCTGAAGATTACGAAGGGGCGGAGGCGGACGAGCTGCCGGCGGTGTACTGACGCTGTCGGAAGCCTGTGTCGACAAGATAACGGACCAGCCTGCGGGCACTATTGACAAAGGATGTTAAGACCTATCGATTATATAATACTGTTCATAGTGACGGTGTTGTTGCAGCTGTTGCTTTTCGACAACATACAGGTGACGGGGTTGCTCAGCATCTTCGTCTACCCGTTGTTCGTGATAGCCCTGCCGGTGTCGGTGGCTCCGGGGGCGTTGCTGTTGCTGGCCGCGCTTATGGGTGTTGTCATCGACTTTTTCTGCGGCACCGCCGGGCTCAGCACTATGTCGATAGTGCTGATGGCCTTTATGCGTCCTGCCGTTCTGCGCCTGATGGTGGGCGACGCCACCGATTCGGCGCCTGTGTCGGGCAAGATAGGCACTTACAGGTTTCTGCGTTATGCCGCCGTTATGTTGCTGATTCACAACATCGCCTTTTTCATGTTGGAGTCGTTGTCGGTGGAGCATCTGCCCATAACATTGTTACGTATAGCCGTGTGCACCCTCTTTTCGCTTGCGGCCGTCTATTTCTGTCAACTGCCGTTGACGCGTCAAAAGGAGCGTTTCTGATATGAGTCTGTCGCGCGGTCAGTCATTACGTATATTCGTCGCCCTCGTCGCATTGGTGATAGCGGGGCGCCTATTCTATCTGCAGATCATCGACACCCGTTATAAGGTCTACGCGAGGAACAACGCCCTGCGTCCCGTGGTGCAGAACCCTCCGCGCGGGGAGATATACGACCGTAACGGACTCTTTCTGGCCCAGAGCCGCGAGGCCTACGACCTGATGGTCATACCGCGAGACGTGGGTCCTTTCGATACGCTCGAGATGTGCCGCATAATAGGCGTGGAGAAGGAGGAGCTGATAGAGCAGCTCCGCAAGGCGAGGGCGTATGCCTACCGCAAACCCTCGGTGCTCTTCAAGTTGCTTGACAAGGAGGTCAAGATGAAATTCGAGGAGCACAATTTCCCCGGATTCTACACCCAGTACCGCACCGTGCGCTCCTATCCGTTCCATACGGCGGGCAACATACTCGGCTA
>CAMWRR010000193.1 GCA_947176715.1 uncultured Rikenellaceae bacterium
ATTTAACCCGGTGCAGTAGAAATTAAAGGTTTTTATCGCTTTTTAACAGGATTCGCACTACTGTTTCCCTTAAAAAACGGGGCTCTCTCCGGCGCACAAACCGCATTAACACAAGAACGGGAGGTATCTACTCTCGACATATTTTACGAAGCGTTATGCTTTATTACCAAAGGAACCAAACGGAGTTAACATAATAACCTCACGTTATGGGCGTTATCATATTCGTTTGTCGGATTTTCTCAGAATCTACTTTAACAACGTGGAATTACAGTTCCACGCTTTTTCATTTTATTTACTGATTATGGAAACACCCGACAGATTACGAACGACAGTGTTATGTCTTCCGATAACGTTATATCGGATTTTTCTTATCTTTGCGGCGACGGGCATGGTCCGTCGATATATTTTACGAAGCGTTATGCACATCTTTTAGCTTGAAAACGTAGGAAATTTTCAACACGGATACAAAGATAGCATAGTGGTTTATCACGCATATGGCGTGGACTGCTGTTGCTATATCTGTATCCAAGGTTTCCTACGACCTTCAAGTTAAGACGTGGCATTGCAGTTCCACGCTTCTTCATTTTATAATATTAAGGTATGCCGAAGACAACCGACAGACTACGAACGACAGTGTTATGTCTTCCGATAACGTTGTGGCGGAAAATTTTTATCTTTGCGGTGACGGGCATGGTCCGTCGATATATATATTTACGAAGCGTTATGCTTTATTGTTAAAGGAAACCTGAGAAATTTCCATCACAGACAGTATAGGTATAATGGCTCTACGCCTATGGCGTGGGCTGTCATTACCATGTTTGTCTGTAAGGCTTTCTCAGGGCCTCCTTTAACGACGTGGCATCACAGCTCCACGCTTTTTCATTTTATTAACATTAAGGTATGCCGAAGACAACCGACAGATTACGAGCGGCAATGTTATGTCTTCCGATAACGTTGTGTCGGAAAATTGTTAACTTTGCGGCGACGGAGAATCCGTTGATACATATTGAAGCGTTATGTGCATCAAGTATTTGGAAACGTAGGAAATTTTCAAATCGCATACTCAGATGGCATAGTGGTTCTCACGCTATAGCGTGGGCTGCTATTACTGCATCTGTATGCAAGGTTTCCTACGACCTCCAAATAAAGACGTGGCATTACAGTTCCCACGCTTCTTCATTTTATAATATTAAGATATGCCGAAGACAACCGACAGATTACTAACGACAATGTTATGTCTTCCGATAACGTTGTGTCGGAAAATTGTTAACTTTGCGGTGACGGGCATGGTCCGTCAACATATTTTACGAAGCGTTATGCTCTCTTGCTTACGGAAACCTGAGAAATTTCCAATCAATAGACAAGACGGGATAATGACCTTACGCCTATGGCGTGGGCTGTTATTATCATGTTTGTCTATTAAGGTTTCTCAGGACCTCCGTAAGCAACGTGGCATTACAGTTCCACGCTTCTTCATTTTAAAACAATAGAAATAATGTTTCACTGGTCATTAATCGGTCGTTAAGTGGTCCGCGATATATTTTCCCGCAAATATTTTAGGCGGTCAGATGCGTAAAATAGGATTTTAGCTCGATATTTCAGGTGATTTTCACAATCACTTTTTGTTCTGCCCCGCAGATGGGTGCATTCGTTGCAGAATGCGGCATACCGACGGTTATCAGCATGCGACGGAAGACTTCCGTTCACTTGTAAGTTGTCGACAGAAGATAAAAAACAGAGTGAATAAGAGAATAAAAAGTAAAAATTGTTGTTAATTACCAAGAAAGTATATACTTTTAACGAGCTAATCGATAATATTCTTAACATGAAATCAGAAAAAAAAGCCGAACGCGTCGTGTTCAGACGTGTCCGCCATTCAGTCTCATTCAAGAACGAAAAGTTCGATGTAGTATGTCATTGTTACGACTCCGCGTCACTGCCGGAGAAGATCGAGGGAATCAACCTCAAACAGGCCGAAAGTCTCTATCGCCAAAAATACGGCTTGCCATTCCCGGAGGAGGTAACAATGTTGCGCGAGCGTTACGGTCTGACCTCGCACCGTCTGAGCGAGATTCTCGCTATGGGGCCCAACACCATAAAGAAATACGAGCGTGGCGAGATACCGGCTCCCGCATTGGGACACATGATATTGTCGCTTTACGACGACCACGTCTACACCTGTTACCTCGACCTTGCTCACGATAGCGACAAACTCGGCGACAAAGAGTATGAGTCGCTCAAACGTCATGCCATAGAGACAGTGGCTGCCGACCCGTGTCTGCGTGTAAGGTCGTTTTTGTCGTCGCAGTGTCCCATATATGAGCGTCCGTGCGACCTGAACGGATTTAAGTATCTCAACTTCAACCGTCTGACTGCCGTGGTTTCCTATCTCGGCAGTCGCATGAAACTGACGGTAGAATCGCTCGCACGCATATTGTTCTATGTGGACTTCGCCCACTATCGTCTTACATGCCGCTCCGTAACAGGATTGGCCTACGAGGCTACACCCGATTGCGGAATGAGACCGTATCAATGGGATACGGTGCTCGGATTGCTCAGCATGCTAAAAATGGTGTGCGTACACGAAAACTTCGATCAGAATACAGGATACACTGCCGGCGTTGAGAGCGTATGCTCCATAGAGGTCGACGACTTCTCTGACTCGGAGATAGCTGTGCTCGAACGGGCAGTGAAATTCTTCGGCTCTAAAAATCCCGAGGAGACAATAGCCTACTCAATGAAAGAGGCTATCTGGACAAAAAACCACGATACCCCCGACGTGGTCTCTTACCAACCGAATGCCTTCATGTACGAATGGATGGCATGATATTATAATTTACGGGTAATAAAAAACAAGGGGATGACGACGGGTTGCTCAAGCGGCCCGTCTTTTTTGTGCGTTCGTACGCGCCCCAAACGCCAGCAATGGCATCGACAAGGATTCATTATGAAAAGTCATGCCACATGCTTTTTTTCATGCCACATGCTTTTTCAGTGACAACCCCCAACGTCACAAGGGCCGGAGCCTGCGGGGGACCGCGCCAGGCGGGAGTTTTAACAGAGGCAGTTAGGGACTTTCAGCGAATAACGCTTATAACTCCGGTACACTCTATTGCAGGCCTCCGACGGGGGGATTTTCTGCCCACCGCGAGGTGCGACCCGCTCGACCTTTTCACTACGCTACAAGAACCGCCAAAAGGAAAGGCCTACGGTCCTCGTACCTCGGACAGATATATTATAATAAAGTATGCCACATGCTTTTTCAGTGCTTTCCCCAGCATCAACAGGAACGGAGCCTGCGGGGGACCGCACTGAGCGGGAAAGTAAATAAATGCGGTTAGGTGCTTTCCGCGAATAACTATTATAACTCCGGTACTCTCACTTGCGGGCCTCCGACGGGGGGAGGCTCCGGCCCG
>CAMWRR010000194.1 GCA_947176715.1 uncultured Rikenellaceae bacterium
CGCTCCGGATCCGCCAAGTGGAAAGGCCTACGGCCCTCGTGCCTCGGACCGGATAGGGTGGAATTGTGTTTGGTCTCCTCGCTAACGCAACGAATGCGTAACCGGCTCCCGATACACTCACCAACTAATAAATACCTCCTTGCTCTGTCCGGGACCGCACAAAGAGACTCCCGCCCGAGGCTAGATGCACCCGACGTGAAGCACACTCTCGTTACATTGTAACTATCTGTACAAAAACCACATTGCCCCGGGAATACCCCTCCATATATTTGCACCCGACAAAACGAATCAACTAATCGAAAAATGTCGATGATGGAAAAATTGGAATCAACAGGACAGACCTTAGAGGAGACTGTCAGGGAGCTATTGGCCGCACGTCTTGGCCACGAGCCCGACGAAGAGGAGCTATCCGGCGCCGGAGATTACCTGCGCGGCTTGGCGGAGGACAACAGACGCATGAGCGGCGAGTACGAGCGTCTGTTCGAGATGCTGGAGCGCGACCCCCGTCTGGCGGTCTTTTTCAGCGAGATGATGAAAGGGGTTCCCGTAAGGGTGGCGTTGGTCAAGTCGGACATATTCGATTTCGCCCCCGAATACGGAGACGAAGACTGGGACGCCTACCAGAGAGAACTTTCGGAGAAGAGGCAGAGACGTCGTCAGTACGACCTTGCGCTCGAGGAGCACAAACGCAACTGCGACTGCACCGCCCACACCGTGGCACGGTTCTACGACGAGAAGAACCTCAGCGACGAGGAGTGCGACAGCTTCGCCGACTATGTGGAGCGCGTGTTCGACGATGTGATACACGGCATCATCGACCGTCAGACCCTCGAACGCCTCTGGTGGGGCTACACCATGGAGGAGCGTCTGCAGGAGGCGCGCGAAAAAGGAATGCTGGACGGACGCAACGCACGCATAGAGGAGCTTCGTCGCTCCGCCGAGACCGACGGTCTGCCCGCATCGTCAGGAGGTGCCGCACCATCGGTCAGACGCGGTTACATCGAGCGCATAATGCGCGGAGAGTACCGATAACCCCTCAACGGCATCCGCACAATCTTTTAAAAACCATTATCAAAAAAAACAGAAATGAAAAACAGACTCATCGTAACATTTATCTTCGCCACCGTGGCGATAGTATTGTTCATCGCCGGACTCTTCGACTGCGCCTCCGACACAGTAGCGGCATTCGCGCTCGCGGCGGGTATCCCGTTGGCCGGAGGGGCCTCGGTGGCGGCGGCGGACCAGTACGCCCCGGAGCTTGTCAAAGAGGACATATCCAAGAGCGTAGTGGAGATGATGCCCTCACGCACGCCTCTCGACACCATCATGCGCCACATCAAGCACCACGTCAAGGCGCAGTCGCAGAAGATAGGCTACTATCAGGCATCGTATAAGCCCGTCACCGACAAGATAGACGCTCAGGCGGAGGGCAACGGCGCCACACAAGCCACCCCCGCATCGTCGTTCACATACGCCGGCACCGAGATGACCCGCATATTCATACAGGTGGAGAACCCCGATATATGGCGCGTCCACGACACCCTGCTCATGCGCGACCTCACCCTGCCCGGCACCTTGCACCGCGCCGTGATAGGGGGCACCGGCACCCATCGCGACGACGTCATGTTCTACGTGCTCTCCAAGTCGGGCGGCGTGATAGAGATAGTGCCCGTAAACGGCGTCAAGGGCAACCCCTCGGGCGACAACGGCGACAAATTCGTGGTACCCGACTTCGCCTCCGACTGCGAGCTTATCCGCATGGGTCAGGCCAAGAGCGAGCTTGCCATATCCACCGAGCCCTTCTCCGTCTACCCGAGCCTCTCATGGCAGTATTGCCAGAACTTCATGGCACAGATAGAGGAGTCGACATTCGAGCGTCTCACCCGCAAAGAGGCCAACTGGGGCTTCTCCAACTTAGAGGCCGTCAACGTGCTCTCCATGAAGATGGAGATGGAGCTATCGATGCTCTTCGGCCAGGGCGGCGAATACACTCAGGGCAACGACCGCACCTACTTCACCCGCGGCATCACCCGCGACATAGAGACCGTCCTCACCTACGGCAGCGGCTCGGGCGACAGAACGGTCACCAAAGAGCAATACAACGGCTGGCTCAAAGAGGTGTTCGACGGCAACAACGGCTCCACCAACCGACTGCTCCTTGCCGGATCGGGGCTAATCAAGGCCCTCTCGTGCGTGGACGAGTTCCAGAAAAACATCGCTCCGCTGGCCAAAGACAACGCCCTCGGCGTAGACGTGCGCAAGGTGCAGAGCTATTTCGGCTCGTTGGATATCGTGCTGGCGCCACTCTTCTTCGAGGCCGGATGGGAGGATTGCGGACTCATCCTCGATTTGGAGCACATCACCAAACATGAGTTCGTGCCCATGAGCGTGACCAAGCTCGACCTCAAGAAATCGGGTCAGAAGAATGCCGACGCACGCGTGATACAGGAGGTTTCGGCCCTCACCCTGCGCTACCCCGGCTGCCACGCCATCATCAAGCCCAAGGCGTAATGCAGTAGCGCATACTTAAAACAAACGGTGTATAATGCGGCGGGAGAGCCGCCTCACCGGCCTCTCCCGCCTTTATTCTTTCAAGATGAGCAGAAAAACCTACATATCTATAAACTACCCGTGTCTGATAACCACGATAGAGGTGAACGGCACCGACACCGTAGTACGCTTCGGCAAATCGGGCCCCTCATGCAGAGGCGGCCTCTTCGTAACCGACGACGAGACACTGCAACGGGCACTGGAGACCGACTCCGCCTACGGCATCGACTACGAGCTGTACGGCAGAGAGCGCGACACGGCCGCCGACGAAGACTCCTACGTGGATGTACCCGAGGTGCACAACCGCCAGACGGCCATAGAGTGGGCCGCCTCCGAGCTGTCGCTGGTGCTGCCGGTGAAGATGTCGAGCCAGAAGATACGCACCGCACTCGCACAGAGAGGCTATCGCTTCCCGCGATGGACGGAAAGGAGCGTGGACAGATGACGCGCGACCAGATAAAAGAGCGGGTGCTGCAGTGCGTGGACGAGGTGTCGCCTGACGGATCGACCTCCTACGGCCTTGCCAGCCCCATAGACCGTTTCCTCGACGAGGCGGCGGTGCAGGTGTTGCGTCTGGCTCCCGTCCATACGTTGGGCGATGCCGTGGCCGACTTCGGCTCGTCGCCCGTAATGCCTATGGACGACGGCTCCGGAGTGGTGGCCCTACCCGAGGGATTCCTGCGGCTCAAGGCGTTCCGCATGAAGGGGTGGAGACGACCCGTGACGGTGGCATACAGCGTAGGCTCGCCGGTATATATGAGACAGTTCAACGAGTGCTCCCGAGGCGGTTGCGACAAACCGGTGGTGATAATAGACGGCGACACGCTATGCTACTTCTCGTTGCCCGAAGG
>CAMWRR010000195.1 GCA_947176715.1 uncultured Rikenellaceae bacterium
TGGCGATGTCAAGGCCGCAATGGTAAAGGCACAGGGCTTGGGCGAGTGGGCCACCGACGAGATGTTCGCCCCCGTATTCACGCTCATAGAGGGCTACGGCTTCACCGGCGACGCTTCGGAGCTGGCATCGCTCACCACCACCGAGTATAACCGTGTGGGCGTAGTAGTGGGCGACACCCTGCCCCACAGCCCCAACGCCTGCATGGGTATAGTGGGCGGCCGTATAGCCGTATCGCCCGTACAGCGCAAGATAAGCCGCGTAAAGGACGGCGCGCTCACACCGCTGGTAATGTACATAGGCGACAGGCTCGTGGAGATAGCCGATGTGGAGACCATCCACGAGAAGGGTTACATCACCTTCACCACCTTCGTAGGCCGCACCGGCTACTTCATCGCCGACGACAACCTGGCCACCCGCGTGGAGGACGACTACCGCTCTCTCACTAACCGCAGGGTCATAGACAAGGCTTATCGCGTAGCCTACAACACCTTGCTCGAATCGCTCAACGACGAGGTGCCCATCGCCACCGACGGCACCCTCTCGCCCGCGTGGTGCGCATCGGTCAAAGCCGACGTGGAGCAGGCCATCGTCTCCAACATGACGGCCAACGGCAATTTGGGCAACGACCCCGCCGACACTGCCGACACCGGCGTGGAGTGCAGCATCGACTACGCCCAGAATATTCTGGCGACCTCCTCTTTGTCGGTAGGTCTGAGGGTGAAACCCAACGGTTACGCTAAATACATAGATGTGGAACTCGGCTTCAAAACCGAATAAAAAACAATAAAGGATATGTTTAACAGCAGACAGTACGAATGGGCGGACATAACCGTCTTCGCGGGCGGCCGCGACATCACGGGCATACGCTCGATCAAATACTCGACCAAACAGGAGAAAGAGCTCCTGCACGGCAAGGGTAATAACCCCCTCTCCATTCAGAAGGGTAACAAGACCAACGAGGGCGAGATAGGTCTCTTGCAGTCGGAGTTGGAGGCGCTCGAGGTGGCGGCCGGCGGCTCTATCCTCGACCTCGAACTCAACGTGGTGGTAACCTACGGCAACCCCTCCAAGGGCGATGCGGTCAAGACCGACCAGCTCATGGGCGTGCAGTTCACCGAAGACCCCCGCGAGCTCAAACAGGGCGACAAGTTCATGGAGATAACCGTGCCGTTCATATTCCTCGAGAAGAAACCTCTCGTGTAATATGACAACGGTTTGAAAACCGACCCTTTTCCTTTCGTTTTCAGGTTGTGTAATTCATGTTACACAGCTTGAAAACGGAGAGAAAAGAGCTCTTAACGTGAGTTTGATATAATAACTGAGATAATATCAAAAACTATATTTTTTGGCGCATGGCGGTCCGAGCGAAGCGAGGAATATCAAATACTTTCCGCTTGTTCGGTCCGAATGAAGTGAGAACCGCGCGGGCCGCACCTCGCGGTGGGCGTAAATCCCCCCAACGAGGCCCGCTTTACGATTGGTTTTTATAGTATTTATCGCTTTAAAGCAATATACACATTTCTTATACATCACCGTTCAATGCGGTCCCCCGCAGGCTCCGGCCCGCGCTTCGCATCGCTGTGATTACAAAGAACTGGCTATACTGCAACGATATATGAAAAGTTATATATCGAACTCACATTCTTAACAAAATTAAATGACTTTTAAAAACGAAAACATCATGGCAAAAGAGAAACTCATAGGACAGGCAACCGCAGAACAGATTCAGGAATGGAAAGCCAAACACGGCGACATATTCTCGGTAAAGGTGGACGGGCATGTCTGCTATCTGCACAAACCCAGCCGCAGAACCATATCGTACGCCTCGGTGGCAGCCAAGACCGACCCCCTCAAATTCAACGAGACACTCTTGCGCGAGTGCTGGTTGGGCGGTAGCGAGGCCATCCGCAACGACGACGACAAATTCCTCGCCGCAGGCGGCATCCTCGACCGCATCGTGGAGATTAAGACAGCCGAACTGGAAAAGCTCTAACGGCTACCGGGGTCGAAGCGGGCGACTGGTTGCGACAGATAGACGCACAACTGCGCTACTACATGCACGCCGACCCCGATAGCCTTACCGATACGGAATGGGCCTTGCGCGTGAACGAACTGAAATGGATTCGGGAAAAGGAGGCGGAGAGTTATAGGTAGTGTTCAGGCATTAGCATCTAATATTATGATAAGAATAGATAGAGCCCAAATAATACTCCACAGCCAAACTATGGCCTTACACATTTTAGGATATGTCTTTCTGTTGAAATATGCCACTAAATAGGGGATTACAGGCAGAAAGATTACGATTAATGCTAATTTGAGCAAATTAAATATCAATCCGCCTATCAATAGCCCTACAGCTCCGAACAATCTGAACGGGAAAAGAAATGCATTTTTTATGGCATTAGCAAGCTCATTTGATGATGAGTCGAGTGGAACTATAATCATAACTAATGATTCAATTTTTTCAAAAATAATCAATAATTTTTTGAATGGCAAATGTTCTTGAATATACGTTATCTCTCAATGATAAGGGCCCCGGTCAGTGACACAGATAGGCAACGAAAAGTCGGTTGGATGGCAAATACGACAAAAACTAATACGAAAAACTATGACGGCTATTGAATGAACTTTGTTGTAAACGAGCTGAAATGGATCCGGGAAAGAAAATAGAGTAGTATATAGGGGTTATGAATGTGTCGCGTCCAAAATTATTATAAGGATGCTGATAGCCCACGTAATACTGGTTAACCAAACTAATATCTTTGATTGTATAGGGTGTTTTTTCCTATTGAAATATGCCACTAAATAGGGGATTACAGGTAGAAAGATTACGATTAATGCTAATTTGAGCAAATTAAATATCAATCCGCCTATCAATAGCCCTACAGCTCCGAACAATCTGAACGGGAAAAGAAATGCATTTTTTATGGCATTAGCAAGCTCATTTGATGATGAGTCGAGTGGAACTATAATCATAACTAATGATTCAATTTTTTCAAAAATAATCAATAATTTTTTGAATGGCAAATGTTCTTGAATACAGATAATCTCACCACAGACAGAGATGCGAAACAGTTTTGAATGAGATGAAATAATGATAAGAATGTGTAATGGAGTAATTCCATTTAAGAGTTAATAGTATCCAGTATAAATATAAGGATGCAGAGAGCCAACGCAATACTATACATCCAAATTATGCCTTTTGACAAAAATGGGTGTTCTTCTCGATTACGATAGGCTACTATATAAGGCATTACCGGCAAGGTGATTATCTTAACCAAAATCATAGGCAATCCGACAGCAACATGGAAAGCTATTTTTAATAGGTAATAGACACCCAAAACAACCAACCAAATACCGAAAAGCGTATTTATGACAGCTAACATA